>JAGLPW010000152.1 GCA_023137125.1 Candidatus Cloacimonadota bacterium
AAAGCAAAGATCAAGTCTCTGATGTTTCTGACCATATGGAGAGTTAATGAAAGTATTATTGATAAACCATTTTCCGTTGCAAGGCTCCGGAAGCGGAATTTACACTTTGAATATTGCACAGGAATTAATAAAAGAAGGTCATGATGTATTTGTAATAGATATCGACTGTGAAATGGATAATAATAAGTATTCATTCCAAAGAAAAACTATAATGTGTGCAAAAGATAATAACCTTGATCCCGATCTCGATTTTGAATTCGATCTTGACCTCGATCTAAGACTCGACCTAGATTTCAATTTCCCCTGCTTCACAACGCATCCTCGCAGTTTAAATACATTCTATAATATTTCCGATGAACAAGTTGAAGAATATGTTCTTACATTTATTAAAGTTACAAAAGAAGTTGTCGCAGAGTTCAACCCTGATATTATTCATGCCCAGCATTTATGGATAACACCATATGCCGCTCTAACAAGTGGTGTTCCCTATATCGTTACCGTTCACGGTACAGACCTAATGGGATTTAAGAAAGATAAACGCTATCATAAGTATGCATTGGAAGGTGCTAAAAATGCTGCAAAGATCATCACGATCTCACGGCAAGTTCACAATGATACTTTGGAATTATTTAGATTACCTGAGAAAAAATTAAAATTGAATCCAAATGGTTTTGATGACGATATGTTCCGGCCTAAAAGTATAATTAAGAAAGAACTGTTCAACCAATTCGGATTGGATATTGAACCCAAGAAATTAGTAAGTTTTGTTGGGAAATTCACAGATTTCAAGGGGATCGATATTCTCATAAAAGCTGCCCGTAAAGTTACTAATAAAATTCCGGAAGTGGTTTTTGCCTTAGCTGGAGATGGACAATTAATGGCTGAGATGAAACAATTAACAGAAGAATTGAAATTGAATAATGTTTATTTTCTGGGACACCAAACTCAAGAAGACGTAGCTTCTTTGTATTCTGCTGCTGATGTTTCCGTAGTGCCTTCACGCATCGAACCTTTTGGTCTTGTTGCCATAGAAGCACTGGGTTGTGGAACTCCTGTAGTTGCCACTAATGCCGGTGGTCTCCCAGATTTTGTGAATAATGATGTAGGTCAGCTTATTGAGATGGAAGATGTGGATGCACTAGCAAATGCAATAATCGAGGAATTGAAAAATAATACAAAACTTACAAAAGGAAAATATGCACGAGAATACGCTGTTGAGAATTACTCATGGAAAAAAACTTTACAAAATGTGATCGGATTATACAAAATTGCTCTTGATAAGTAAAAGATTCTATTGGTTTTTGATTTAGCAGAAATAATATAAAAGAAGAAAAATATGAAAGTAAGGATTATTATGAACTCTCATAACGCTTTGGAAGATAATATCAATGTTTGGCTTTAAGATCACCCGATTATCAAAATCATCAGAATATTACAATCTAGCCAAAAGGAATCGATGGGCACAATTTCTATATTGTATGAGTAAACAGTAATAGTAAAATAATAGCAAATTTTTTAAGAATATTGATAATTTACCTTAGTTCTGCATAATAGAGTGTTTCTGGAAGATAAACTGCGATTATATTATTAATAATAAATGAGGGGAAATTATGGAAAAGCCAAAAATACTGATCGTGGATGACAGGATAGAAAATATAGTGGCAATTGAGAAGACTTTAGAGAATATAAATGCTGAATTAATTCGTGCGCATTCCGGTAACGAGGCTTTGAAATTAACATTAGATCATGATATTGCTCTTGTGTTGTTAGATGTACAAATGCCTGGAATGGATGGATTTGAGACAGTTGAATTGATGAAACAAGTACAAAAGACAAAGTATATTCCAGTCATTTTTATCTCAGCAATATATTTGGAAGAAATATATAAAACAAAAGGGGTTGAAGTAGGAGGTGTAGATTATATCTGCAAACCGATCATTCCCTCAGTTCTGATCGGCAAAGTTAAAGTGTTCCTCGATATTTATAATCAGCGAAAAGACCTGGAACGCGAGATCGAAATGCGGAAGATTGCAGAAAAGAAAGTGATAACGCATAAAGAAAGATTACTATTGATAAATTCAATCTTAAGGCACGACATCACAAATAATCTTGCAGTTATTAAAAGTGCTTTCAGGATGTTCAGCAAAACACATGATGTGAAGATCATAGAAGATGCTTCTGATTATATCAATAAAAGCGTAAATCTTATACGAAGAATGAGCATTTTTGGAGAATATATGGATACACCGGGCAAATTGAAAGTCTTCGGTTTAAAAAAAATCTTACAGCCAATAATTGAAGAAAACATTTCCATAGAAATTAACATGAAAGGTAATGGTAACATTCTTGCTGATGAAACAATTGATTCCGTCTTTGATAACCTTATCAAGAATGCGATAATTCATGGTAAAACCGAGCGGATAGATATCAACATAACCAACAGAGGAAAAATTTGTGAAGTAAGAATCTCGGATTATGGTATCGGGATACCGGAAGATGTGATCGAAAAGATATTTGATGAAAACTACATTTACGGAAGAACAGGTCATACCGGTATCGGGCTTCATATAGTGAAAACAGCTATGGAAAATTTCGGAGGAAATGTTTACATAGAGAATAATGAACCCAAAGGTACTACATTTGTATTAGAATTTATTAATTCATGATAATTTATTAAATATAAGGATCATTCTCCTATGAAAGCAGATATTGAAAAAATTGAAATCGATCTTTTCCTGGAAGCCATATTCAAATGTTATGGTTATGATTTCCAGCTTTATGCCAGAGCTTCCATAAAAAGAAGGATCAAGCATTTGATGAAAAAAAACGGGTATAATAGAATAAGCGATATGACCTCTGATATTCTACATGATCCGTCTGTCTTTGAAAAGGTAGTTTATGATTTCTCAATTACCGTTACGGAAATGTTCCGCGATCCTTCCTTTTATCAAAGCCTACGAAATAAAATAATTCCCTATCTTAAAACATATCCCTTTATAAAGATCTGGCATGCTGGCTGTGCTACAGGTGAAGAGGTTTATTCTCTGGCTATTTTATTAAAAGAAGAAGGAATCTACAACAAAGCTACGATCTTTGCTACCGATTTCAATGAACATGCATTAGATGTAGCCAGGCAGGGAATTTATTCGTTGAAAGACACACAGAAATATTCGACAAATTATCAGAAAGCTGGTGGAAAAGCTTCTTTCTCTGACTACTATTATGCCAGATATAATTCAGCAATAATGAGAAAATCGTTATCAAAAAATGTGACGTTTGCAAACCATAACCTCGTTACTGATGGAGTATTTGGGGAAATGCATCTTATTTTGTGTAGGAACGTACTGATCTATTTTAATAAGGATTTGCAGAATAAAGTTCTCACACTCTTTAATGAAAGCTTGATCCATGGCGGGTTTCTTGCCCTTGGCAGCAAAGAGACTCTTAGTTTCTCCAGCATAGAAAACGATTTCAAACCAATTGATAAAAAAAATAAGATTTTCCGGAAGATCAAGAAGGGATAAATTTTGAAGCAGAAATCAATATTGGATTTTACTAAATTTAAGTGCATCGTGATCGGTGTTTCTGCTGGTGGCATGGAATCTTTAACAAGGCTTTTTGCTCATATCCCCAAAGATTTTCCACTACCCATTCTTGTTGTTCAACATATGCATAAATTACAAAATGATTATTTTATAACACATCATAATTGTACCTGTATTTTACCGGTGAAGGAAGCAGAAGAAAAAGAAAAAATTCGGTCGGGAACAATTTACTTTGCACCTCCAGATTATCATTTATTGGTAGAAGAGGATGAAACATTGGCACTTTCTGTAGATGAAAAAGTGAATTATTCACGTCCTTCCATCGATGTGCTTTTCGAAAGTGCAGCGGATGTTTATAAAGAAAAATTGATCGGTATCATCTTAACCGGAGCCAATAACGATGGAGCCGAGGGGATAAGAATAATAAAACAAAAAGGCGGCTTCACAATCGCTCAGAATCCCAAGGATGCTGAATTTCCGGTAATGCCGCAGTCTGCTATAGACCTGGTCGAGATGGATCGCATCTTATCGCTGAAAGAGATGACCACCGAATTCATTCGGTGGGACCAGGAAGATGAAATATGAACTCTATAAACCCTGACCTTCCACTTCAGTGGATGGAAACCCACCGAATTCGTTCGGTGTAGAAAGGAGGATAAAAATGAAATTATTTGATTTCATAACAAAAAGTATAGCTACAAAATTATTGGTTCTATTTATTTTAGTTTCTGCAATACCTCTTACTTTTAGCGGCATCATGATGATCAGAGATTCCCGACGAGTGAATATGGAAGAAGCTTTAATAAAATTAGAAGCAATAGGCACAATTAAGAAAAACCAAATTACAGATTATTTCAAGGACTTATCAGGGAAACTTCATGCAATAAAGGATAATCCTACAGTACAAAAAAGGTTAGAAGAGTTTGATAAGGCGTTTGTGGAAGCAGGAGATACAGTAGATTGTGATAAATGGAAAAAATTAGCAAATCGATATGATCCCTTTTTTAAAGATATCGTCGATGATTTTGATATTGATGATATAATTCTGATGTGTCCTGAATTTAGTATTGTATACACATTGAAAAAAGATAATGATCTGGGACGGTTTCTAACAGAGGACTCTGAGCTTCAGAATAGTCCGTTTGGAGAAGCATATCGATCTCTGATAAACAGTAAACAAGAAATAGCTCTCGGAGATATGGGAATATATACTCTGATAAATAATAAACCGGCAATTTTTATGATTGCAAAAATAAAAAATAATAAAGGAGAATTAGCAGGTCATGTTGCTTTCAGATTATCTCTGGATGGATTAGATCATATTATGATGGAAGCAACCGGCTTAGGAAAAACAGGTGAAACCTACCTCGTAGGTGAAGATTTCCTGATGAGAAGTGATTCAAGATTTGATAAAGAATCTACTATCCTGAAGAGAGAAGTCAGAACTGATGCAACAATACATCTTTTTACAGAACATCATGATTATGATGAAACGGAAATAATAAAAGATTACAGAGGTGTTTCTGTTTTAAGTTATCATTCCCTTCTCGGATTGAATGAGATAATGAAAACGGATTTCGATTGGGCTATAGTAGCTGAAATCGACACAGAAGAAGCTTTTGCTTCAGCTAATAAATTAACCAGAAAATTCTTATTCATTGGAATATCATTAATAATATTGGTAATTATTATTGCTTCATTCTCCGCTAATGCAATTTCAAAACCTATCAAAAGTCTTACGAAAACAGCCAGATTGATTGCTTTAGGAGATTTGAAACGGAGTATTAAAATTAACCTTAAAGATGAGATAGGGACTCTGGCGAATTCGTTCAAAGATCTACAAAAAAATATGTTAACTATTGCAGATCAGGCAAAAACAGTTTCGTCAGGAGATTATAACGCTGAGATAAAACCCAGATCAGAGAAAGACGAACTGAGTATCGCCTTAAACGATATGACCAAATCACTTCGTCAAACCTCACAGGAAAATGAATTACAGAACTGGTTTAAAACCGGGCAGAACAAATTGAATGAGAAGATGCGCGGTGACCAGGATGTGATAAGTTTATCCAAATCGATCATTACGTTCCTGGCAAAATACGTAAATGCTCAGATCGGAGCTTTATACCTGGTAGAAGAAGAATCAGATGAATTGAAATTATCTGGCAGTTACGCTTTTTCTGTTCGAAAAAATCTTAATACAAAGATCAAGTTTGGAGAAGGGCTGGTTGGACAATCGGCTTATGAAAAGGAGATGATTACACTTGCAAATGTTCCCGATGATTATATCAGGGTCAATTCTTCTCTCGGTGATGCTATACCTAAAAATATCCTGGTTGCTCCCTTTATCTTTGAAGGTAGTGTACTCGGTGTCATTGAACTGGGATCTATAAAAGTATTTTCCGAAATCGAAATGGAGTTCATTCGCTCTGCCATGGAAAACATTGGCATTGCAGTTAATTCTTCCATCTCTCGCGTGAAGCTGAAAGTATTATTAGAAAAAACGCAATTACAATCAGAAGAATTGCAAACACAACAAGAAGAGCTGCGAGCTGCCAACGAAGAATTGGAAGAACAAACAGAAGAACTGAAGGCATCCACAGAAAAATTGAAAACTCAGCAAGAAGAACTTCAAGCCACAAATGAAGAACTGGAGGAAAAAACCGAATCCCTGGAAAAACAAAAGACCGAAATCATGGAACAGAACAGGCAGATCGAAGTTTCCAGGAAAGATGTGGAAAAGAAGGCAGAAGATTTGGCAATTGCCAGTAAATATAAATCAGAATTTTTGGCAAATATGAGCCATGAACTCAGAACACCGCTTAATAGTCTGCTGATCCTTTCCAGAGATCTGGCCGATAACAACAAGGGAAATTTATTGGACAAACAGGTTGAATCTGCCGAAATTATTTATGGTAGTGGAAATGATCTGCTCAACCTGATAAATGAGATTCTTGACCTTTCCAAAATTGAAGCAGGAAAGATGACCCTCAATATTCAGAAAGTAATGCTTACTGATCTGGATCGAAGTATAAAAACAAACTTCCAACATCAAATGAAAGAAAAAGGACTTGAATTGAAAGTTCATATTGCTGAAGATTTGAATGAAAGCATTATAACTGATCAGCAGAGAATAGAACAGGTCATCAAGAACCTACTATCTAATGCTATTAAATTCACTGAGCAAGGCAGCATAACAGTAGATTTCAAACTACCGGATCCTGAAATCGATCTTTCAAAAAGTAGACTCGAGCATCACGATTCGATTGCAATCAGTGTTACAGATACAGGAATTGGCATTCCGGAAGATAAGCTGATTGCAATTTTCGAAGCATTCCAACAAGCTGATGGCAGTACATCCAGAAAATTCGGAGGAACCGGACTGGGACTTTCCATATCCCGCGAACTCACCAAATTGTTGGGTGGTGAACTTCAACTGAAAAGTGAGAAAGGAAAAGGATCTACTTTTACGATCATAATTCCGGAGATTCTGAAAGAAGCTGATACAGGTGATATTATTGACAGACGAAAAAACCCTGATCGTCGAGCAAAACGAGTGATTCCAAAAATTATTGAACGTAAAGATAATAAACCTGCTCCTTCAATCGATGACGATAGGAAAAACATAACAAAAAAGGATAGAAAAATCCTGGTAATCGAAGACGATCTTAATTTTGCAAAAACTTTGCGAAGTTTTTGTAGAGAAAAGCATTTCAAATTCATTCACTCCGGTGATGGTGAAACCGGATTGAAACTGGCAGAAAAGTATATTCCCGATGCCATAATTCTGGATATAAAACTACCCGGAATGGATGGATGGGTTGTCTTGGATGTATTAAAGGAAAATCCTCACCTGCGACACATTCCGGTTCACATGATGTCTGCGCTGGAAGAAACAATCGACGCTTTCCAAAAAGGTGCTATCGGCTATTTGACGAAACCTATAAGTAAGGATCAGCTTGAAAAAGCCTTCAAGACAATGGAATCATTCTATGCTAAAGATATTAAGGATCTGCTTATTGTAGAAGATGATGAAACAATGCGTAAGACTATCGTAAATTTATTGGGAGAAGACAATATAAATATTACATCTATAGGTTATGGAAAGAAAGCACTGGAAAAAATAAAAAAAGAAAAATTTGATTGTATTGTACTCGATCTTATTCTTCCGGATATTTCAGGATTTGAAGTTCTGAAAGAATTGGAAAAAGCGGATGATGTAACAATCCCTCCGGTTATCATTTACACAGGAAAAGACATCACGAAAGAAGAGGAATTTGAACTAAATAAATACACGAATTCCATTATCATCAAAGGTGTGAAATCGGAAGAAAGGCTGCTGGATGAAACTGCTCTGTTCCTGCACCAGGTGGTAGATGAAATGCCCAAAAATAAGCAGAAAATCATTTCCAGGATTTATGATAAAGATGCACTTTTTGAAGGTAAAAGAGTATTGGTGGTAGATGATGATATGAGAAATGTATTTGCTGTTTCTCACATCCTGGAAGAAAAAGGAATGGTAACAGTCAGTGCTGCTAATGGTAAAAATGCACTGGAAATTCTGGATAAAGAGGATCCATTCGACCTAATTTTGATGGATATCATGATGCCTGTGATGGACGGATATGAAACAATGAAACGCATAAGGAAGCAAAAAACATTCAAAGATATTTTAATTATCGCCTTAACTGCAAAAGCAATGAAAGGAGATAAAGAACAATGCCTGGCAGCGGGAGCAAATGACTACCTAGCAAAACCGTTACAGATAGATAGACTGCTTTCGATGATGAGAGTATGGATGTATAAATAGAGTTCATCCGTAAAGTAGAAAACTTCATTATGACTGTCATGCTGAGCGGAGTCGAAGCATCATTATAAATAATTTTGTTAATGAGTTCTGCATAATAGAGTGTTTTTCCACCTCACCTCAATCCTCTCCTAAAAGGAGAGGAAGCTGGAATTCCCCTTCTCCTTTTAGGAGAAGGGGTTAGGGGATGAGGTTTGTTTTTGAAAAAGATTTTAAATATAGATGATATTAGAAATTTAGCTATTATGAAGAACTCTTATAATTATGTTATAAAAGGAAGTATTAAAATGGAAAAACCGAAAATACTAATAGTGGATGATAAACTGGCAAATCTGATAGCTTTAGAAACTTTGTTGCAAGATATTGAGGTAGAATGCATTCGAGCTTTGTCTGGCAATGAAGCACTGCAATTAACTCTGGAACACGAATTTGCCCTGGCTTTGATAGATGTGCAAATGCCGGAGATGGATGGCTTTGAAACTGTGGAATTGATGAGAAATGTAACGATCACAAAATTTTTGCCGGTAATATTTGTGTCGGCAATTTATTCCGATGATTTCTACAAAATAAAAGGTGTGGAAGCGGGAGCTGTGGATTTCATCACAAAACCGATCGTTCCCAAAGTTCTCATCGGTAAAGTAAAGATATTCTTGGAGTTATACTCTCAGAAAAAACAACTTGAGAAAACAGTTTCCGAACTAAAGACAGCACTCTCCGAAATAAAAACATTAAGTGGTTTGATTCCTATCTGCTCGGTCTGTAAAAACATTCGTGATGACAAAGGTTTCTGGACAAATGTGGAACAATATATTGCAGCACATACAAATGTAGATTTCTCACATGGAATATGTCCCGGTTGTATGAAAGATTTGTATCCTGAAGCATATGCTAGATTAAAGGCAAAAGGAAAGATAGAGTAAGAGCACAACTGATCCAAGTACTTTTTTCAGGTAAGTTGAGATTCTTTGAACATTTCGTGATTTGTTTCATATTGATCTATTTTCTGTTTTAGTTGGGAAATGATAGCAGTTTTACCGATCTGATGGGATTTAAGAATGATGAGCGTATTAAAGAGTTTCATCCTTTTTAGTCATTATGATAAATATTGTATTATAAATAATCCGATAATTAACTCAAATTAATTATTGAATTGCTTTAAATTTAACAGTCTTTTCATTTGACATCAGAACTTTCCAAATTAGTTTGTCCATAGAAATAGATCATTAGATAAACATACGGGGGTGCCCTGGTTTCGACAGGGATAAAGGGGATTGCTGATGCATGCCGAGAAGATTACCTACTCGTTAATCACGGTGATAAACTAATTAAACGCAAACGATAACTTTGCATTAGCTGCCTAAGGGCAGTTACGGTCCTGCCAGACTTTGTTGTTAAGTCGGCAGATCACCGCCATAATTAGCAACTATATACGGCAGATGTCTATAATGTCGTCCGAAAACTTATAGGCTGGCTTTCCAGTTTGGTTTGACTGTTTCCCATCGGGAAAGTGAGATTAAAAACAGCTAAGCATGTAGATTTGGCTTTTGACTTATCTTTGGACGCGGGTTCGATTCCCGCCACCTCCACCATTCTTCGCATAAAGCGAAGAATGTCACGGCGAAGTTTCTTCAGCTACGAAGCCGGACTCATTGATATGATAATAATAATTTTACAATCGTCTAACAAACTATCGACTTAATTCATCTTGACACAATAAACATATTTAATCATTTGAATCTAATTATTTGGAGAATGGATGAATAAAAAAGAAGATATAATCAAATTAACAAAATATGTTAAAGCGGCTGGCTGAGCTGGTAAAGTGAGTCCGGCGGACTTAGATATTATATTGAGCGGGTTAAACTTCCCAACTTCAACCAGAACTTTGGTGGATAGATCTGATAATGATGATTCGGGTGTTTACAAGATCACGGATGATATTGCCATAGTGCAAACTGTTGATTTTATCACACCTGTGGTTGATGATCCATATTTATACGGACAGATAGCAGCAACTAACAGCCTGAGTGATATTTATGCAATGGGAGCTAAAGTTGATACGGCCCTTAATATTGTCGCTTATGATAATTGTCACTTAACTAAAGAGATCCTGCATGAAATTCTGCGTGGAGGAATCGATAAGGTGAGAGAAGCCGGCGGCGTTGTTTTAGGTGGACACACTATTGAAGATATCGAGATGAAATATGGACTTTCCGTAACAGGTACTGTTCATCCTGACAAAATATTAAGAAATAATACAATAAAACCAGGTGATAAAATAATTCTTACTAAACCATTGGGAATGGGAGTTATTACAACTTCTATCAAAGCAGATGAAGCTCCTCAAAGCGCTATTGATAAGGCTGTTTTTCATATGAGTTACCTGAATAAGACTGCTTCGGAATTGGCTGTTGAAGTTGGCGTGAATGCCATGACTGATGTAACCGGATTTGGCCTATTGGGACACCTTTATGAAATGATAAATAAAGAGACATCTATTCAACTCGATTTTAATGCTGTTCCCTTTATTGAAGAAGCTTATGAATTAGCTGAAACGGGTTTATTCCCAGGTGGTTCCTTCCGAAATGAACGATATTATAAACCACATATTGAGCGCATAAATGATTCTATCGCTGAACATAAATTTATGCTGCTGTATGATGCTCAAACCTCCGGTGGTCTTCTTATTTCTGTTCCGCAAGAAAGAGCGAATTTACTCTTGGATAAATTAAGATCAACCGGAATTGAATGGGCTGCTATTATTGGTGAAGTTAACGATTCAGAAAAAAATAATATAGTTGTAGGATAGAATTTAGTAATAAAAGTTACAATAAACACAACAACATTATTTTATTTAACTTGACAGTTAATCCTCTATAATTTACTTAACTATGTAGTTAAATAAAAATTGGAGGTTGGCATGTTATTTGGAAAAAGAATGAAAGAAGTTCTTCAAAAACTTGAACTCACACAAGTTGGTTTGGCTGAGAAGATCGGCATTTCTAATGTTGTGATAAACCGATACATAAAAGGAAAAACCAGTCCAAATTATGATTTTTTAAATAAACTCGCTTCAACTTTCAATATAAATATTACATGGCTAATCACCGGTGAAGGTCCCATGTTCCCTACTCGTAACATTAAAACAATAGGAAATCGTGAATATTTTTATTTACCAATACTTGATGGTGTAAGCTGTGGTTCTCCTCAAGAAATAGATTCTGCAGAGCCCCTCGATCATATCATGATGGATACAAGTTCGCTCTCGGGAGATTTCAATTCCTACTTTGCTTTTTATGCCAGCGGAGATAGTATGGAGCCCTATATCTCAAATGGTGATGTTGTAATTGTAAAGCAATGTGATAACTGGGTTGCTGCCGATGATAGGATTTGTGTTATTCGCGTGGATGGTGAAGTAACACTTAAAAAAGTTAAATCTTTTGCAGAGGGTAGAGAGATATTACTCCAGCCATATAATAAAGATTATGCCCCGATCCTTCTTGAGAGATACACTTTGAAAGATTCTCTACTTATTGGAATTGCTGTTATGTCTGTTAGGAATTTGTAGAT
>JAGLPW010000153.1 GCA_023137125.1 Candidatus Cloacimonadota bacterium
TGTTCCAATTATTGTTCTTCCAATAAATGTACTTCTTATCATTTCTAAAAACATTGGATGCCAAAGCTGGAGAAATTCTAAAGCGCAAGTGATTATAAACACACTTAATGCAACCTTCCAAGGCTTAACCTTAATAAGAATAAAAGATATTATAAGGCACCAGAAAACTTCATATAAAAGCCCACCAAACGAATCATTAAACCATTTTGCTCCGGGACCTGTATATAATTTACTGATGAAACCTAAAGGTGTTATTATTAAAATAGAAAGTAATGTAACTAATCTAAATTTATTCATAGAGTGTTATTGATTTTGAGGTTAAATAAGTAGAAAGTCAAAAAAAAATCACATCATTAATGAAAAAATGATCTTTTATGCTTATTAGGGCTTTTTTTGTCTTCAATATAAGCCCCTTCATGTTTGTGTTCCTCTTGGATCTCAAGAGCTTCCTGTATATCATCGGTTAGCTTAATGATCTTTCCTTTTCCTGTTTTAATCGTATAGCGTTCTTTTCTGCTCATTTTTCCCTCCGAATTAAGGTTATTTTTATTTACAAATTATTTATGATTACTTTAGAGAATATGTCAATTTAAAAAAAAACTAAGAATAATACCAAAAAATATAATTAGTTTTAAAAAAAGGATGAAAAGCTTTATACTTGACAAATATTTTGATTTATCTAATTAAGTTTAGTGTTGATTAAATAAAATATCAAAAAAGGGAGAGGATATGAAAAATTTAGTTAAAATTTTTGTTGTAGTAATGGTTCTTTCTATCCTTCTTTCTGCATGTGCACCTCCACCTCCACCTGTAACAAAGGTTCAGTTGGACACAGCAGAAGAAGAAGCGATTCAGGAAGAGAAGAAAGCAGACACCTTGAATAACGAAATGAAAACTCTGGAAGCAGAATTAGCTGAGCAGGAAGCTGAACTTAAGAGCTTACAAGAGTATCAAAAAGAACTGGAAGCAGGGAAATAGGAGTAAACTATGAAAAGAATTATACTTTTATCATTAATCGCATTGTTAGTATTACCCGTATTTGTCCAGGCTAGAGTTACTTATCTTTCGGAAGAAGAGTACAAAGATCTCAAGAAAAAAGAAAGATTGGTTTACTGGGAAAACCTTGAAACTGACCTTGCTGAATTACAGCAAAGAAAAGCAGATGCAATTGCAGATCAAGAAAAATACTCTGCAACCATCGAAGAACTTAATGCAAAGATGGTTCCCGTAAAAGAGGAGTATGACAGAGTTCATGCTGATATCCTTGCATTTCTCGGTGTTACTGAAGAAGATTTTGCTTCAATTATGGAAAAGATCAAATATTTCAATGGTGAAATTACAAGCTGGGATGGACTTACAGACAAAGAGCTTTGGAAAGCTAAAAAAGCTGTTCGTGCTCTCGTTGTTGAATATAATGAATATAGAGATTCCAAATTTGGTAAAGTTCCGGATTTCAGAAGAGATTTCTCTGATCTTGACAACAAAATTGTGAATCTTGAGAATAATCTTGAAGCTGCAAAACCTAAGTATTATGAAGATGAGTATACTATTGTAAAAGGTGATTGGCTTTCTAAGATAGCTCAGTACAGCTTCATTTACGGTGATATGTCTAAATGGCCTGTTATTTATAGAGCAAATAGAGATCAAATTAAAGATCCTAATTTGATCTATCCTGATCAAGTTATTAAAATACCTCGTGGTCTACCTTATGAATGGAAAGTTTATAAAGGTGAATGTCTTTGGAAAATTGCTGGTTATCAAGAAGTGTATAATAATGCTGCAAAATGGCCTCTTATTTTCAGAGCTAATGAAGATCAGATCAAAGATCCAGACCTTATATATCCTAACCAGATCTTTGAAATTCCAAGAGATTAATCTAACCAAATATATGAAGCCTCTCTTTTATAGAGAGGCTTCTTTTTAATATAACAATTGAAACTCCATAAAATACATCTTATCCTGCTTGCCTCGATCATCATTGCACTGTTGCATTTTATCTTCAATCCTTATCGGGTCGTATCACATATTTATGACCTTAAATTAGGTGAAATAGCTGAGAAAGATATTAATGCTCCCTTCGATTTTTATGTTTATAAATCGAAGGAGACCTTAGAAGCAGAACAAACTGCAGCAGCAGCAAAAGTACAACCTATATACAAAGTCTCTGAAAATCTTAAATTTAATGCTCAAAAGAATCTTGATTTTGTTTTTCAACATTTTATATTACAAGACGGTTCAGATATTCAGAAAATAAGCAGAAAGTTGCGCCAGAACGGATATGTACTATCTATAGAAAACATTAAATTATTAATGAATGATAAGAGAAGAATAAGACTTTATAATTTCTTAAGTGAGAATATTACAAAAATATTTACTATTGGTATATATTCAGATAGCTATCGTTATCAGGAAATAAAAATATCCAAAGCCAATAGAATAGTTAATTATGGGCTTAATCGTTTATATTCATTGGAAGAAGCAAAAAATAAATTGGTCAGTTGGCATACAATTCTTGATGAGAGACCATTAATTCATGAACTTGCGGATATTATTCTAATTGAAAATATAATTATTGATCAAGACATGACAGAACTCGAAAAAGAAAAAGCGAAAGAAATGGTTTCGTTAACTTTGGGGAAAGTACAAAAGAACGAGCGAATTATTGGAAAGAACCAAAAATCAACTTCCATTGAACTTCTTAAGCTACAATCTCTTCTAAGAGCTCAGAAAGATCATCAACCAACCAGAAATAATCTGCAATTGATACTATCTTCATTTGGGATATTCCTTCTCTCTTTGCTAATTTTAATTCTCTTTGATTATATTTTAGTATTGTTTTTCCCAAGTAATTTCTCTTCAATACCAAGAACGATCATAATTCTTAGTAGCATATTAGTATCAATTATTCTTACAATCGTTATTAATAATATTTTTGTAATTCCTTCACTAATTATTCCATTCAGTTTGTCAGTACTACTTGTTGCATTAATATTCAACCCGCATATTGGAATTCTTTTCAATTTTATAACTTTGATCTTTGTTTCAATATTTTTAAATTGGAGTTTCACTAATCCGATGATCTTAAGCTTAACCACTTTCGGTGGTATTATTGCTCTCAAACATATGAAGAAAAAACAAGAATTCTATCCGATCACATTATATTTATTAATATCATTCCTGATAGTTAACACTGCGGTATCTCTTATAAAATTTGAAAATATAACTATCTATTTCTGGCATCTTTTGTGGGGAATAATTTCTTGTATTACTTCTGTTGTTGGGTTAATCCTTTTAACACCGTTTGTTGAGAGAAAACTGAATCTTGCCACAAAACAAATATTATTAGAACTGCTCGATTTCGATAATGAATTATTAAAAAAAATGGCAACAGTTGCTCCGGGTACATATCACCATTCTCTTATTGTTGGTAATCTTGCAGAAAGTGCCGCAGAGGCAGTTGGTGCTAATCATCTACTCGCCAGGGTTGGAAGCTATTATCACGATATTGGTAAACTGGAAAATCCTCAGTTCTTCATAGAAAACAATCCAGATTCGCCTGATCTTCATGATAAAATGATGGCTACTGAAAGTGCTCTTCTTATTCGTAACCATATTAATAATGGTTTAGCCTTAGCAAGGAAATACAGCCTGCCTAAACCAGTTATTGATATAATTCAACAGCATCATGGAAATGGTTTGATCAAATATTTTTACAATAAAGCAATTGAAACAAATCTTGATTTTGATGAAGAACAATTTTACTATTCCGGTCCAAGAGCATTCACAAAAGAATCATCTATTGTTATGATAGCTGATATAGTTGAATCTACCACAAAATCATTAGATGATTTTTCCGAAAAAAGAATAAAAAAAGTATTAGATGATACAATTCACAATCTTATTAATGAAGGGCAATTAGATGAATCACCCCTTACATTAAAAGAACTTGAGAAAATTAAAACATACATGCTGCCAATACTAATGGGTGTATATAGGAAGCGACTTGAATATCCAGAAAATTAAACCTGTTATTCTATCAAATAAAACAGCAGATAAAATTGAAACTGAAATTTTTGAAGAACTCTTTTTTATTGTTCTTAATGGAGAATCCAGACCTCCTGATAGTTTTGTAAACCTTGAGATCATAAATGACGGATCAATAAAACAGCTTAATATGAAATATCTGGGTAGAGATGAAATTACTGATGTACTCTCCTTTACTGCTGATATCCCAGGAATTAACCTTATTGGTGATATTATTATTGACACCAATGTAGCTAAAAGCCAAAAGGAAGATAGAACGGTTACAGAAGAGCTTCAGATATTGTTTTTGCATGGCCTTTTGCATTGTCTAGGTTACGATCATATTGCTGTAACTGATAAGAAGATCATGGATTCAAAAGAAAAAGAATATATAGATTTATTAAAAAAGGAGAAAAGTTAGACACGTGAATATAAGTTTCTCGGTCATATCAATTATCGGTTTCTTAATACTTTCTGCTTTTTTTTCGGGCTCTGAAACTGCCTTTTTCTCATTGTCGAAGATCCAAATAAAAAAGTTAGAAAAGAACAACAATAAAAGTTCAAAACGAATATTACGGTTGCTAAATAACCCAAAAGAATTGCTGATAATTATACTTCTGGGAAATACAATTGTAAATGTTGCCGCCGCCTCTACAGCTGCTCTTATAGCAATAAGGGTTGGAGAAAAATATCTACAGCAATTTTCGCAATCTCTACTCATGATTATAGAGATAATAATCATGACTATTTTGCTATTGATCTTTGGAGAAATTGCCCCGAAGCTTCTGGCATTTTCTTCTCCAGAAAAAACTGCTCGCTCTTCCAGCTTTTTCTTAGAAATAATTAAATATTTATTCTGGCCAATAATTAAAATCCTAGAATTGATCAGTTCAATCTTTTCTATAAGAAAAAGGAATGCTGAGCAAGCAGATATCACTTCAGAAGATTTTAAAAACCTTATACAATCTAAGGTTACACAACATTCCTTAGAAGAAAATGAAAAAAGGATTATTACTAGTATCTTCCGCTTTTCTTCCACTGATGCAAAAAGAATAATGACGCCAAGGGTCGATATTGCAGGAATTGACACTTCTGAAGGCTTACAAAAAGTTAAAAATATGATCATTAGTTCCGGTCATTCTAAGATTCCAATTTATAAAACAAATATCGATAACATTATAGGAGTAATTTACGCTAAGGATATTATCCTGAATCCCAAAAAACAATCAATTAGTTCACTTCTACGTCCTCCACTTTTTGTTACAGAAAACACTAAGATCCAAAATCTTCTAAATAAATTCAAAAGACGCAAGATCCAGATAGCTATAATAGTTGATGAATATGGTGGTACAGAAGGATTGGTGACACTAGAAGATATTTTAGAGGAATTAGTAGGTGAGATCCACGATGAATATGATAATGAAAAACCAAACATTATAAAACAGAATAATGGTACTTTTGAAATAAATGGAATGTACTCAATTTCTGAATTGAACGATAAATTTATTTTAGATATTGATGAAGAAAAATATGATAATCTTGCAGAGTTTATCTACGATAACTTCAATAAAGTTCCAGATGAAAATGAGAGTTTTATTTATAAAGACCTTGTTAAATTCACAGTTAAGCGAATTAAAGCTCGACGAATCCAATATATTACATTAGAAGTTATTAATAACAGCGATGAGTAAGAGTTTTATACCTATAACTATAATATTACTTCTTATCCCTGTTTTCCTTCTAGCAGAGACATTTGACCTTTCAATTAAATATCTTGGTGTAAGTGTTGTTAGGGTTTCAATGATCAATGAAGATTCAACTCTGATAGTTAAGGCAAAATCGACCTTTATTGCCAGTATAGCTTCTAATATGGATAATTCCTATAAATCTGTTTATTCTGGCAATTTTTTACCTTACACATACGAAAAACATATTGATCAAGGCGATTATTTCGAAAATAGAACAATTGAATATAACAGGCAGACACTTACAGCAAAAAGAATAAGCAATATATCCCCAGATCGTAATTGTGAATACCCAATTAATTCCGAAAGCCGGGATTTCTTTTCAGCACTTTTTTATCTTCGTGAAGCAATTGATGAGCCTACTGGTGAATTTTGGGTAGATGCTAATAAACTTATCTGGAGAGTAAAATATACTGTTGTAGGAAAGGAGAAGATCTCAACAAAATTTGGAAAGAGATCTGCTATCAAAGTGAAGATGAATTTCCAGAATTATTTAAATGGAGAAAAAGAACGATCTGACATGCTTACAAATAATCTGGTTAACGAAGAAAGATCACTTTTCTTCTGGTTCTCTGATGATGAGCAAAGACTTCCATTAAAAGCTAAATTCATGATGAAACCTTTTGCTGTTGTCTGGAAACTAAATTCCTATACAGAATAATATATTGGTAATGAGAAAAAATTATTCTAAAATTGCATTCTATGTTTGGGCAGTGATACTATTTACATTAACTTCAATACCTAAATTACAATCACCATTAGATGACTCACTGAATATTGACAAATTAGCGCATTTCATAGTTTATATGATATTTGCCTATTTGTTCATGAAGATGTTCAAGCAGGATCAGTACATTCAAAAGCTAAAACTATTATCGATCTTAGCTGTTATCATACCTATCTTCGATGAATTACATCAAATACCAATTCCCGGTAGATCCTTCTCTTATTTTGATATTCTAGCTGATTTCTTAGGATTTCTTACCGTGATCATCTACTTCAAGATAAAGTTAAAACGATCTAAATTAATCTTTAATTCGTTTAAGTGAAACTACTAATTCATAATGAAATGGTGGTTTTAGCCAGATCTGCTTTTTTAGATACTTCTGAGGATGATTCATGATCTCTTTTTCCAGCACTTCTTCTACCTGGTTGTCTTTTGAAACTACCAAATAGATATTTTCACCTTTGTTGATTGTTTTTCCAGTTGGCATAAGCTCTCCTACTAATTTATATTTTGGATGTTTTTCAATAAAATCTAAAAGTAATTCATTTGTGATCATGCTTCTGTATTCCTTGCAATATCTTCTATCCTCACAACTCGCAGCACATACAATTATATCTGTATGCCGCTTATTTTTGGGACAAATAACAAGGTTTATATCGGCTCTAATTTGTTTTCTCAATTTTCTTTACACTAATTTATATTTAAATAAAACTTTTTCTAATATCTCTAAATTATCATCTTCCATAAAACAAAGCGGTAAACGTAATTCTCGCTCGATCATCTTCATCAGATGTAACGATTCTTTCACCGGAATCGGATTTGTTTCGATAAATAGTGCTTCATTGATCTCAATAAGCTCCTGATGAATTTTTAGGGCATCTCCATAATTATTGTTGGAACATAATTCAACCAGATCATGCAGTTTACGAGGTAAAATGTTTGCAGTTACCGAGATCACCCCATCTCCCCCACAAGACATTATTGGTAAATTCAAAGCATCCTCACCAGACATCACAGCAAAATCTTTATCTGTGTTCTTTACAATACGGGAAAGCTGATCAAGATCGCCGCTTGCTTCTTTGATACCAACAATATTACTGAATTCGTTTGCTAATTTTACTGTCGTTTCTGCTTTGATATTAACACCTGTTCTTCCCGGAACATTATAAATTACTATGGGAATGGTAGTACTCTCTGCAATTGCTTTGAAATACCGATACAAGCCATTCTGTGTTGGTTTATTATAATACGGGGTTATTATCAGTGCGTAGTCTATGCCCCATTCTTTAGCTTTGATAGTAGCAGAGATAGTATGTTGTAAATTATTTGTTCCCGTTCCCATCATTACCGGAATTCGTTTATCGATCTTTTTAATTCCAAAACGGACTAACCTCTCTTTTTCGTCACCAGCTAAAGTTGGAGATTCACCGGTTGTTCCGCAAAAAAGTATTCCATCAGTTTTATTCTCAATTTGAAAATCTATGAGCCTCTCAAGGGAATTGTAGTCTATCTCATTATTTTTGAATGGAGTAACTAACGCTACATACGAACCTTTCAACATACAACCTCCTCACAACCATTGCCTCACAACATTGTTGAACAAATTATTTGTATTGAAATAACCCGTCAATAGACATTTGAAAATCTACCGAAAATTAAAATCCTATTTGCCGCCAAGCTTCATAGATAACTATCGCAACACTATTCGAAAGGTTTATTGATCGAATTTTTGAACTCATTGGGATTGTGATATTCTGTTTCTGAAATTTATTCAAAATATCCTCAGGTATTCCTTTAGACTCGGGTCCAAAAATAAAAACATCACCCTTTTTATATGTACGATCAGTATAATTGCTTTTAGTTTTTGTAGTGCAAAAATATTTATTACTATTAGAAAATTCCGCTAGAAAATCATCCAGAGAATCATGAATTTTAAGAGGTAGTTTATCCCAATAATCAAGTCCAGCCCGTTTAACTAATTTATCCGTTAATAAAAATCGCATTGGTTTGATAATATGAAGCATAGAGTTTGTGCCGACACATAGTCGGCCAATATTACCAGTATTAGCCGGGATCTCTGGTTGATATAAAACAACATGAAAATTTATTTCAGAGTTGCTCATTTCAACATTATCCGCTTCCATTTTGCAACCCATTCATCATACTGCCATCTTGTTTGTCTGGTAGAAAGTTTATTGGTATAATCTTTAGTAATTTGCGGTAGGATCTCGTAATCTACTGGAAGCTTGATCTTCTTACTTACAGGCATCATCCACATTTCTTCTGTTATCATTTCTTGAAAATCTTTAGAAAGCAGGAAGTCAACAAACTTCTGTGCATGATATTCCTGCTGAGTAGATCTTATAATTCCAACACCTATAATGAATTTAAATCCACCTTCTTTCGGGATTGTGGATTTGTATTTATCTGTATTATCATGCTGTATATGATAAATTGGAGTTGTCTCCATTCCTATAATCATTGGTGCTTCCCCTGCTAAAAAAGCATTATATGCATCATCCTGA
>JAGLPW010000154.1 GCA_023137125.1 Candidatus Cloacimonadota bacterium
CTACCAAAAGCCGAAACTGACCAGAAAAGCATAGCTCTTCCAATACTGGAAGTTCTAGGATCCAATATTATTATCTGATCTTTAAATTTACCATCCTGCATCTCACCGAATGTAATTGGAGGATCTGATATAACATAACTATTGTAGTTAAATGCAATGTTACTGTAACAAACTGGATTTATCTGATGTTCTTTATCAAAGATGAGATCTTCATGAATATTATGTAAATTATTTGATTCGTATTGGATAAATAGACTGTCCTGCCCTGCTAAGTACAGAAGCGTATTATCTATTCCAAAAAGCAGATCAACATCTGTACTGTCTTTCTCTGAGATGGCTTTTTCTAGCATTGAGAGTGCATTTGGAAATTTGGTTATATTAATTTCACACTCAATAATATCAGTAAAGACCGGGATAATATTTTCATAAAAATCTTCATTTAGGAAAACATCTACTGCATAAATATTTAATGTTTGAATTTCTTCCGAAATTTCATTTTCGTCACTCTTACTACAGGATAAGATAAGAACTACCATAAGTAATATTATTATTTTTTTCATTACTTTGCTCCAAATAATAAAGCAGCTACAATAAAATCTGTAATCAGGATAAGAATTGATGAATAAACAACTGTAATTGTTGTAACTCTTCCCACGCCCTCTGCTCCACCTTTTGCTTTACTTCCTGCAAAACAGGCTACTACAGTAATTATTAATCCAAAGAAGATCGCTTTTACTAATCCGCCGATAAGATCTGAGGGTAAAAAGAAATCGCGCATATTTGTAAAAAAGCTAAATGCATTAATATTATATTTGTATACAGATAATAAAAAAGCAGAAAATATACCGATAAGATTGGAGAAAATAGTGAGAATTGGAAACATTACAACTCCTGCAATTATTCGCGGCATATAAACAAGATCAATCGGGTCGATAGCCATTGTTTCCAGTGCATCAAGCTGTTCACTAACTTTCATTGTTCCGATCTCAGCAGCGATAGACGCTCCAACTTTACCTGCCAACACAAGCCCTGTAAGCACCGGTGCAAGTTCTATCATTGTAGATTTTCCAATTAAGACGCCAATAAGGCTCACGGGAATATAACCACTGGTTTGATAGGATGCTTGAACAGAGGTTACAAGTCCGGTAAAAGCAGATGTAACTGCAATTAGTAAAAAAGAATCATAACCGATCCTCTTCATCTGCTTCATTATTTCATTAAAACGTTTATTTATCTTAGTAAGGTGACCAATAATGGCAGCATTAAATAAAACAAATTCACCAATTAAATTAATGAATGTGAATTTATACTTCATATTCATTAATATCTCTGAAAGCTGTAAATTCCGGGATAAAGCGTAATTTAATTTTTCCAATTGCTCCGTGACGGTTTTTCCCAATAATTATCTCAGCAATTCCAGGTTCTTCAGTTTCTTCATTATATACTTCATCACGATAGATGAACATAACAATATCAGCATCCTGCTCAATTGCACCCGATTCTCTCAGATCGGATAATTTTGGTCTTTTGTCATCCCTGCTCTCAACTCCACGATTCAGCTGAGATAAAGCTATTACAGGTATTCCAATTTCTTTTGCCAGAATTTTGAGGTAACGGGAAATTTCTGATATTTCCTGTTGTCTGTTCTCCCTGTTACGACTGGCAGACATAAGCTGCATGTAATCAATAATGACAATATCAAGACCCTTCAACTCTGCCTTCAAGCGTCTGGTTTTTGCTCTGATATCTAATATTGTGTTAGAGCCACTATCATCAATATAGATTTCCTTCCCGGAAAGAACTTCAGCAGCTCCGGCAATTCGAAGCATCTTCTTCTGATTCATGCCGAACCCCTTAAGCATATTATCCATACTAACTTCAGAAGCTGAACTCATCATCCTCATCAGCAGTTCATCACTCTCCATCTCCATTGTGAATATACCAACTTTTTTATCATACTGTATAGCTGCATTACTAGCCAGATTTAAAGCAAAAGAAGTTTTTCCCATTGCAGGTCTTGCGGCTACAATAATAAGCTGTCCGGGACGTAGCCCTCCAAGTTTCCTATCCAGATCTATAAAACCGGTTGGTACTCCTAAAACACTTTTTTTAGATGCTGCAGTTTCTTCTATGTTCTTTACGGTTTTAGATATAATTTTATGAATCCACTCAAATGATTTTCGGTTAGGACGCTCAGCAATATCAAAGATCATCTGTTCTGCTTCATCAACAATATCGTCAGTATCTCTATCGGATACATAGCATCCTTCGATAATTTTATTGGATGCTTCTATTAGCTGTCTTAATAATGCCTTTTTAAGTACGATGTCGGCATGATATTCAATATTTGCACTGCTTAAAACAACATCAGATAATTCGTTTATGAAAGCTTCACCACCAATTGCTTCAAGTTGTTTACCGATCTTTAGTTTATCAATTAGAGTAATAATATCTATTTCAATATTATTTTCAAATAGATCACAAATTGTTTTGAAGATGATCTGATGTACCTTACGGTAGAAGTGATCTACATCAAGCAATTCAATTGCTTTTGCAACAGAATAGTTATCTATCATCATTGCAGAAAGAACTGCAGCTTCTGCATTGATATCATTTGGTACTTGTCTTTCAATTCTCTTTGCCATAATTTTTCCTATTTATAATATATTCTTAATCAATTTTTATTATGCTAGAAATTGTGCAACTTTTTTTTAAATAATATTGAGATAAATTGGAAATGATTTCTGTAGATTGTTGTTAAAAGTAATCTTTCTGCAGTTTTTGAAGATCGATCCATGCAAGTTTCTTCCAACTTGGATTTCTCAGTAATGCAGAAGGATGATATGAGACGTATGTTTTTATTCCTCTAAAGTTATAAGTTTGTTGTCTAAATGCTGTTAAAGTCTGGTCAATTTCTAATAATGTTACTGCTGCGACCTTTCCAAGCATAAGAATAAATTCCGGTTGAATTATTGATATCTGTTCTTCCAGATACGGAAGGCATGCACTTTTCTCTTCAGGGAATGGATTACGATTATCAGGTGGACGGCATTTTACAATATTGGCAATGTACACTTCATCACGAGAAAGTTTTATAGCACTTAGCATTTTAGTAAGCAATTGACCCGACCTTCCTACAAAGACCTCACCCATTCTATCCTCATCGGCACCAGGACCTTCTCCAATTATCAAAAGTCTAGCATCTGGATTTCCGTTTCCATAACAAAATTTATTACGTCCGGAATGTAAGGCGCACTTTGTGCAAGTATGATATTTTTCTTCAAGTTCTTGAAGTAATTCTGCTTTGTTTATATTAATTGGAGGTTTAACAAAAATATCTTGAATTCCCGATAATTTCAGGTATTCAAGATATTGTTTGATAGCTTTATTATACAAATGTATCTCGATAGATTATGTTACATCTTCGTCTTCGTCTTCAACTTCCACAACATAATCCGGAATATCATTTTCTGCGATATGTTCTAATGCATTTGTAGTAACTTTACCTTTTAATATTCTTTTAACCGAAAAAGGTAAATTACTAATCCTTTCTGCTTCCAAATTTGCCAGAAGCAAGAAAAGATAGGTCATATTATTGTCTTCCAAAAATTTTTCTACAATTTGCGAATCACCAATCTTGTTCATTTATCCTCCGTAATAATCTTCTATATTAATATATCTTTTAATTTTATTTTCTTCAGCTCTAATTATCAATTCAATATCATTAACTGCTTTATCAAGATCATCATTAATTACTAAATATTGGAAATCTCTGATCTCCTGGATTTCTTTTTCTGCAGATTCTAATCTAACTTGAATTACATCATCAGAATCGGTTCCTCTTCCCTTTAACCTATCCAGCCAGACTTCTCTGGATGGCGGAAGAATGAAAATTGTTATGTGATCAATATCTGAATTCATGATCTGTTTTGCGCCCTGTACATCTATATCCATGATGATATGGTTTTTCTTTAGCATATTATTAATGTAACTCTTAGAAGTGCCATACCAATAGCCATGAACTAATGCCGACTCAAGAAAATCTCCAGATTCTTTCATCTCCAGAAATTTCTCCTCTGAAATGAAATTATAATGAACTCCATCAATTTCGTTGTTGCGCGCCTTCCTTGTTGTGAACGAAATTGAATATTTTATCTCACTATTTTCTGCTAATATTTTAGTGAATATAGCAGTTTTGCCACCACCAGATGGAGAGATGAGAATTACTAAAAATTTACGTTTATTATCTTTGCTCAAAATTGAGTACTTTAGCCTTCGATCAATTGCTTATATTTTTCTGCACTTATTAGATCTTCAAGTTCATTTTTATCACTGAGTTTTACCTTCATGATCCATCCATCTCCAAATGCATCGTTATTTATAGCTTCCGGTGTATCTTCTAGATCTTCGTTAATTGCAATAACTTCTCCACTGATCGGAGAGAGAATATCTTCAACCGCTTTTACAGCTTCAATTGAACCAAAACCTTCTCCTCTTTCCAAGTCATCTCCAACTTCAGGAAGTTCCACATAAACAATATCACCAAGTTCGTGTTGAGCATAGTCCGTAATACCTATCACAGCTTCGTCGCCGATAACCTCTACCCACTCATGGGTTTCGGTATAGAGCAAATTATCTTTAACCATTATTTCCTCCGATATTTTTTTGCGTTATGCATTCAAATAGCGTTATTGTGTCAAGTCAAGTTTTGTAATATAATAGTATATAATTAATTATTATATATAAGTAACACTAATCTTGAAAAGAGAATTCTTTATTTTTGAACAGCTCCAAACATGCATCAACCACATTTTTATCGTACAAGATACCCTTCATAGATTCAATTTCTTCCAAGGCAGAAGCTAATCCTAAAGATGGTCTGTACGGACGATGAGAAGCTATTGCCTCTACAACATCAGCAACCGAAATAATCCGGGCTTCAATTAAAATTTCATTACTTTTAAGTCCATTCGGATAACCACTACCATCTATTCTTTCTTGATGCTGCAAAACTATTTCCGCTACAGGCCAAGGGAAATTGATAATTGAGAGGATCTCAAAACCAGCCTGGGGATGGGTTTTAATGAGTGCAAATTCTGCATTTGTTAATATGCCTGGTTTACTAAGAATTTCCGAAGGTACATTTATTTTTCCAATATCATGTACAATTGATGCGATTCTTAATCCATCAGCTCTAGATTTTTCCAATCCCAATTTTTCTGCAATCGCATTTGACAAAAGCGATACTCTTCGTTGATGACCAGCAGTATAAGGATCTCTTTTTTCAACTGCTAAAACAAGGCCATTAACAGTTTCTTCCATTAATGTCTGCAAACGAGAAAAACTGTTCTTCAATTCAGTTATATCAATAGAAACACCCAAAAGAACATCAGATATATCTGGTGAATCTAATGGAACTTTTGTAGTTTGGAACCATATTTTCTCACCATTGTCTAAAGAGAATGATTCTTCCGGTATAAGTACTTTTTTCTTACCATGTATTACATTGAAATCATCTTTTGTAATGCTCTCTAGATCTATATCTTTGATCTTTGATCTTGCTATTAATTCCCTATCTGTTTTTCCAACCATCTCTTTTGGTGTAGTATTATATAATTCGGCAAAAGAATCATTTACCATTAAATACTTTCCATCCTTATCTTTAACAAAAATATTATTAGGAACAGTATCGATGACTTTTAATAGGAAATTCCTGTTTTTTCTGAGTCTTTTTTCCATTTTAGATTTGTAAAATGCCATTTCTATCGTTGCACGTAATTCTCTATCTTCAAACGGTTTTATTAAATAACCAAAAGGTGATGATTCTGCAGCCTGTTCCAATATCTTTTCATCAGAATAAGCGGTTAGGAAAACAATAGGTATCTCAAATTCCCTATTGATCCGCTTTGCTGCTTCAATACCGTTGATACTGCCTTCTATCATAATATCCATCAAGATCAGATCAGGTTTAAGCTCTTTAGCTTTCTTAATTGCTTTTTCACCATTGCCAACGATGTCAGGAATTTTATAGTTGAATTTTACTAAAGTACTCTTAATGTCCTCAGCTATGATCTTCTCATCTTCAACAATGAGTATTGTTCTAGTTTCCATCAAATTTACCTGCTTTTAGCAGAATCCCGTTTGTCAATATACATTTTATTATCGGCTTCTTCTACGATCTCTTCAACACTTTTATTCTTATCAATATTCCAGAAAGTACTGCCTATGGCAAAATTTACCGGAAATGGCAGCTTACTTTTTTTATTGGAATCAATGATCTTTTTTCTCAATCTGGTCTCAACAATCTCAGCTTCTATTCCGGTTTGAGGAAGCATTATTAAAAATTCATCTCCTCCACTGCGGATAACATTATCAGTTTCTCGTGCTTGAGATATAAGCAGATCAGCTATAAATTTTATTGCTTTATCACCCATTTTGTGACCATATTCGTCATTTATTTTCTTAAGATCATTTATATCTATAACAATAAATCCGATTTCATAATTGTATCTTTTTGCAAGTTTTACTTCATAATTTATTGCTTGAGTATAATAGAGTCTGTTATAGACATTTGTAAGCGGGTCTATCACTGCTTTCTTTTTTAAAAGATTCTCATATTCAATTCTTTTTAAGGCTTCATTTGTATGCTGGAAAAGAATATTGAGAATTTCTGCAAATTCAACATCAAAAGCATCTTTGTTGGTTGAAACTGCAAGAAAGATATCTTCGTCTCCAATTCTATAGCCAATTGCCGACTTAATATTCTTCCAATCTGGTTCAATAGCAGCAAATTCATTACGTTGTGAATAGATGCACATCTCATCTGAGCTAAATGCTTTTCCAACAATACCTTCTGCAATATTATATTTTGCCTTGAATATTCCTAGAGGTTCTTTTGTTTGTAAAACCAGTCGATCATTTTCTCTTCTGTAAAATACACAATCGGAAATACTAAAGATGTTCTTCAACGCATTTTCTGTCTCTTTGAAAATACTTTTTCTACTTTCGCAAGTTGCTAAGTTAATTGCAACACTATGAAGTTTCTCAATTTTATTTTTTGCATCTTTAAGTGCTTTATCTAGTTGTGATTTATGAAGAGCCATCTCTATAGAATAATACAATTCCTTATCTTCAAATGGTTTTGTAATATAGCCATAAGGTGCAGTGAGCTTGGCTTTATTTATTCTTCTATGGTTTGAATAGGCTGTAATATAGATCACGGGAATGTTGTATCTTTGCTGTATTGTATCAGTGATATCAATACCATCAAGTTTTCCCTCCAGCATTATATCAACCAGAACTAGATCCAGATTGGTCTTTTCTACTATTTGAATTGCAGATTCTCCTGTTCTAACAATATCAACGATATTATATCCAAATTTTTCTAAAGATATCTTTATATCATTAGCAATTATGAGTTCATCTTCAACTATTAATATATTGATCTGCTTCTTCATAATTCTACCCCTAACACAATTTTAAGTAATGTATATATTAATATTACATAATCAAAGATTGCTTATTCTATTTATTACTGCAAGTTTTTTTTATTTTGGTGTAGAATTATGGAGCGGCAAAAGGTTTGTCATTTTAGCAGTAAACACTTCTTAACTGCTTGAGTTTCGCCATTTACATTTAGCTTGTAGAGATAGATTCCTGATGAAACTTCCACTCCGTTATCATTTTGTCCATTCCAAACAACAGAATATTGATCCTCTGTTATTGAAAATTGTCGTATCTTCTGTCCTTTTAGATTATAGATCACAAGCACTGTATTCTCTGTAATTCCAGAAGAAAAATAAAATTCTATAGTAGTTGTTGGGTTGAATGGATTAGGATAATTGGAGAGATGGAAATTAGTTACTAGCAATTGGTTATTGGAAATGTCAACCTGAGGTTCTCCCAGAGGATTTTCATAAACACCCATATCTGGCATGGTTCCGGTGGGATTAGGTCTCGGATTTCCCTCGAGATCATTTTCCGGAGACAGATAAATTACTCCGGATATTAAAACTTCATCTATTCCTGTACCAATACAGGGGCTGTTATTATCTAAATGAAAATCATCAAAACCAACAAATTCCGGATCGAGGTATATATTGCCTTCCATCATGTTCAGATAACCATTATTATTTGTAACGATTCCATCTTCGCCTCCGGCAAAATTGCAATATGTTATGTTCATGGTGGAATTGGGATAATAAGGGTCGTAAGTAAAACAGATATCTTCAGGGTAATTTTCCAGAAAAACGCAGTTTATCAGGTTGATGTAAGATGACCAGATCAGATAAATTCCACCACCATAGCAAAGCGCAGAATTACCTGCTATCGTTGTATTTATAAGATTCAGATCGGATCTGTCTGACCAGATCGCACCCCCTTCGTTGGAAGTATGATTATTGTAAAAGAGCGCGTTTGAAATTGTTACTTCAGATTGCAGTAAACAGATCCCTCCTCCATTATATGACTCATTTCCAATTAATGTTAGGTTCGTAATATTTAATTGTGAATTCTCAGCATGAAAGCCACCGCCAAATTGAGAAGAATTATTTATAAGCAAAATATCTTCCAAAACAGTAAAGGAATTTAGGAAATTCATACCACCTCCAATTCCCCAACTGCTAAAGTGATTATTGAAAACCTTCAAATTTGAAAGTGTTGGAGAAGCATCGATGCAGGAAATGCCGGAACCATAGATTGCACTTTGCCCATTAGCAATTGTGAATCCAATTAGCAGGGCAGAATTATTTTCACCACTTTCAAAGATAACAACACTCCCATTCTGGTTACCATCAATTATGGTTTGAGAAATATAGGAAGTATCTTGAAATGTAAGAAATAGTGAAGCAATTGTAATGTTTTTACCATCATAATTGATATTCTCTATGTAAGTTCCGGGCTGTACAAGAACAGTATCTGCATCTACTGCTACCTCAATTCCAGCTTGAATTGTTGGTTGATCTGCTGGGATATTAATTATGTTTGCTGATAAATTCAAAATTAAAACAAAACTTATGATAATAATTGAAATTCTCATTTTCTCCCCCAATTATTTAAGTCACTGCTAATGTTCTGCGTGTGCGGCGGTATCAGTACGATTCAGGAAATAGCACTGACCGAATGAACCGCTACACGCTTGTTATGGGCATTTAAAATCATTTCCATTTTTCGTTGCTTTTGCTGCATAAAAGTTGGTCGAACGGCAACTGAAGTATTGCTTTTGTTCTATTAGATTTAAAGTTTTTTGCAAATTAGCTTCGTTTCTCTTTTCAACTAATGAAAAGTATTTCCTGAGTAAATATTTTGAACCACCACCAGCTAATACATCCTTTCTTATACTTTTTCTCCAAAATTCTTCTTCATCATTATTTTCTTTGTTCACAATCTTCTTAATATCTTTCACAAATCTCTTCTGAAAATCCATTTCATAAGGTGGAGTCATAAATCTTACAATATCATTTTTTCTAATATCAATATTTGTAAATCCAGCTTGATGAAATAACATTGGAAGTTTGTTACCGATTGTATGGTCTCCTTTATTCAATTTCTTTTTACCTTTAAATTTATAATAATGGATTTTGTGATTGATAAGTTGCTCATCCAAAGTTAGTTCTTTCATTGAAGAAAATCCTGCAAGCAAGTTGTTTGAATAATTATCAGGTTCCATACAGAAAATTGTCCCAGCAGGTTTTAATATCCGTTTCATTTCCTCAATTGCTATTTCAGGTTTATCTAAATGCAAGAGTAATGTTTGACACATTACGAGATCAAAAGAATTATCTTCAAAATTAAGATTATATGAATCTCCTCTTTTGAATTCAACTTTACAATTCTTTGCCCAGTCATCGGATAATTCTTTAGCTTCTTTTATAAGTTTTTCCGAAATATCAACTCCGATATATGAACCGTTCTTTCCAAAATATTTCCAATAAGTCCAACCAAGATATCCAAGACCACAACCAATATCAGCAACCTTCATTCCTTGCTTTAGATCTAACCATTTTGCTAATTTCTCTATTGTATCTGGAAGCCACATTCTCTTTCTTTGTTCTACGATGAACTTTTTCCAATTTTTATCTGACCATTCAATTTTATCTTTCATAAATTATCCTTTTTCTGATTGCCCATAATGTTTCGCGTGTGCGGCGGGATCGGAACGATCACGCCCCGAAACAAATAAAACAAGGTTTGAATCGTAAGATTCAAGCCGAATAGAATAATAAACCCTACCGCTGACACGCTTGTTAGGTGCATCTATATTATACTTTCTCATTGTGTCTCTAATCTATAATTATCAATTATTACTTTCCAGGATTTTAGTTTATTTTCATTTCTCCCGTGATCAGTATCCTTTATTAGAAGTTTCTTTTCTTTTTCAAACAGCTTATAATATTTTATTAAACTATCCTGAATTCTGTCATTTGTTCTAGGCTTAGCTAGATCATTCTCTAGGAATTTCTCAAGTCTTCCAGCATATATCTGAGATAAATTATAAATCAACTGAAAAAAAAGTAACCTTGAATCAGTTTTTATAGATTCTTTTACACCCGATAAATCAGAAAAAAAAGCACTATCAACGTGAAAATCTTTAATATTGCCCCATAGTAAGCTTACATCTGCATCTGCATATAAATCAAATTTAATTAAATAATCAACGCTATCTTGTTCAGGGATAATATTAATAAAATCTTCCCATAATAAATCTGGTTTTTCTTTATAATAAATGAATTCTCTATTTTCCTTCGCTAGTGCTGCATAAGTAAATTGCTGGAAATTTACATTATAAAACTCTACAAATCCTGAATAGTCCAATCTACTTATTATGCTTAACTCAACAATATTTACAAAATTTGCACCTAAAGAAATTGCTTCTTCATTAATTTGTTCAATCGCTTCCAATTCAAAACAATATAAACCATCAATCAAATTTTCTAATCGATATCTCTCCAAGCCTTCACAGTCTATACCTGTTAAGTCTTTTTCAAATACAATTGTTACAGCTTGATTTTCTGTCATTTGCCTTACATCTTCACTATTGTAAACTGCGATGTTTTCAGAACATGCGGAAATAAGAATTAAAATACTCATTAATGATAAAATTATTTTCATTATAACTCCTTAATTATAAAAGTTATTTTCATTGTGCTACACCATTCTATAATAATTTTTTCTGCAGCTAATGTTTCGAGCACGCTGCGGATTCGAATGAATCCGCCCCAAGCAGACCAGTCAAGGTTTGAATCGTAAGATTCAAGCCGAAAGCAAACTAACCAGCTTTACCGCAGGTGCTTATGTTATGTGGCGTTTATATAAAACCACTAATCAATTATTTGATAATCAGTTAAATATCTTTCTTCTGTAAGAATAAGATATCCAAGGAAATTACCATCCTCATCAATACATTCAAGATTTTTTACTTCACTAAATCGTTTTACCAATCCGTCTTTTGATACAAAATCATAAGCCTCAACATCATCGTCCCAATTTGATTCAGGATATGAATATTGGATTTTCCAGCAATTAAATTCACCAGCTGGTACATCAATCTCTTCCCATCCAATAATTGTCTTATCAGTTCTGGTGTCATAAGTTCTATAAATCCATTGATTATCTTCTTCTAAGGGATATTCTAGAGTTTTTACAAGATCATAATGAATGCTGTCATCTTTTGAAAATTGATTACCTATTTCATCATTTTCAATGTAATTAAAGATTTCTCTTATATTATTAAATATCTTATTATCAAATTTGATATAGAAATAGTTATTATTCGTTTTAGGTGAGATATTGCTAACATTAGTATGACCATAACAAAACAGACCATCATCATTATTATTATAGTATCTATTCCCTGTAAATATGTAACCGTTTTCATTCATTATTGATGCGAAATTATACACTTCGAGACTATCAAAGATTACTTCATTTGCAATAATTTCAACGGATCCTGTATGATAAAGTATTGTGTCATTAAGTCCATTATAGGTTGCTAATGAATCAAAATCTAAAGTAAATGTAGATTCATATTCCCAACTGTTTCCGACTGTTAATGGATAAACAAAATCCATATTTGGTTTATCATTGTCACTCTCACATCCAATAATACAAATAACAGCTAAAATAATTATTTGTAATGCCCATAATTTTTTTTTGTTTCTCATTAAAATCTCCCATTTTTTATTTTTTTCAACATCTTTTATATTATTTATATGCCACATAATGTTTCGTGTAAGCTGTGGAACTCAACAGATACACATGTTAGCAACATCTTTTATTTCAATAACAAACACTTCTTTACTGCTTCAATTCTACCATTCACTTTAAGTTTGTATAGATAAACACCTGAGCCTACTTTCTTTCCTGAGTCATCTTCTCCATTCCAGACAATAGAATGCTCTCCTTCTACTATCTGATTGTTTAAAAGTGATTTTATCTTCTGACCTTTGATGTTATAAACGCTAAGTTCAACTATTTCTTCTTCGGGAATTGAGAAAGAAATTGTTGTAGTTGGATTAAAGGGATTTGGGTAGTTACTAATATCATATGAATTATTCAAAGAAATCAAATTGTTATTTGCCGAGTTAATATCTATTTGAAGTTTTGATAGAAAACCATCTGTTGAATAAGAGGGAGGATCTTCATCACTAATCCCAACTACATATATATCATTAGAATTAGATAAAACTAATGATGATGGTTGCTCATATGTAGATATGTCATAATGATCTTGCCAATCTAACTCACCATTTTCGCTTGTCTGAAATAGAACAAAATCTCGATTACTACCACTAAAAAATGCACAACCGAGAAATATGTACCCTTGATTTTGAGCAATTTTGAAATCATCGCAAGTGTGAAGATCATAGGGACACTCAATATTAACAGAGTTTACATAATTACCATTCTCATCAATTGCTACTATCCAATTGTTGCCTTCCCCAAATATCCATAACAAGAATTCACTTTCATCCTGAATTATATTACATGCTGTATAATTATGATGGTTTGTTTCATGCATGTAATACCAATCAATTTCACCAAGATTATTAATCCTAATTAAAAATGTTTCATAATAGGAATAATTATAATTATGTCCTGAGAGTAGGTAACCATTACTATTATCATTTTTTATTAATGAAATTAAGATTGGGTACTCTAATCCCGTTTGAAATCGGTTATAAAGTTGAACCCATACAATCTCACCATCACTATCAACTCTTAATATCCAAAATGGATAAAAATCTGTGTCATAATGATCACCAATTAGTATGAATTCATTATTTTCTGTTTCAACAATACTTTTTGGATACTCGTATCCAAGATATAATTGAGTCCAAATTTCATTTCCCATAGAATCCACTTTCATAAGCCATGTTTCGTCTTGGTTATCAACTTCCACTAATAATAAAAAATCTCCATCTGAAGTTTCAATTACTTGTATCGCCCTAGTATGTCTATAATATGGATAACATTGTTCCCATTCAATAACTCCATCAGCATCAGTTTTAACTATATAGATGTTATACCATCCTCCACTTGTTAATTTATTGTAGCCACACATTAATAAATTACCATCCGAAGTTTCAATAACACAATCAAAACCATCAGAATGATCACCACCATATAATTCAGACCATAAGAGAAATGGTGGATTTTGTGCAAATACAGGAGATATAAATGTAAACAATATAAAGATAAAAAAATATCTTATCATTTTCTTCTCCATTTTTCTAAGTTGCTGCTAATGTCCTGCGTGTGCTGTGATACATTACTGACACGCTTGTTAGCAGCATCACTTACTTCAATAACAAACATTTCTTAACTATTTCAGTTTTACCATTTACATTTAGTTTGTAAAGATAAACACCTGAGCTTACTATCTTACCTGAAGCATCTTCCCCATTCCAAACGATTGAATGCTCTCCAGCAGAGATTTGGTCACTTAAAAGTGATTTTATCTTCTGCCCTTTGATGTTGTAAATGGATAATTCTACTTTACTTTCTTCTGGAATTGAGAAGGAGATTGTTGTAGTTGGGTTGAAGGGATTGGGGTAGTTTGATAAATTTGGAATTAATGATTCTACAATTGTATTGTTAGCTATACTGATTTCCTGGTCCAAACGAATCAACCAGAAATCACTTCCTCCTGCACCATAAGATTCTGAAAACCCAGCAATAACATAACCACCATCTGTGGTTAGCTGAATAGACATAGCCATATCATGTCCATCTCCACCATAAGACTGATTCCACTCTTCATTTCCAAACTCATCTGTTTTCATCAACCAGAAATCAAAACTAAATGTTTCAGAAGAATATGTATCTCCAGCTAAAATAGAGCCGCCATCTATGGTTTGCTTCACTGAGCAAGCTGTATTAAATAAACCTCCACTATAAATCTGATCCCACTCTTCAATACCGTTCGCATCTGTTTTCACTAGATAAAACTTACGATTATCAGTTCCAATTTCAATCCATCCTGCAATAATATAACCTCCATCTGTGGTCTGCTGAACCGATTGGGCTATAGCTAAATTAATATCACCATAAGTCTGATTCCACTCTTCAAAACCGTTCGCATCTGTTTTCACTAATAGATATGACCCATAATCCCCACCCCATCCAGCGATAACGTAACCACCATCTGTGGTCTGCTGAACTGACAATGCCATATCAAGATTATCTCCACCATAAGTATGATTCCATTCTTCATTACCATTTTCATCCGTTTTTATCAACCAGAAATCACGATTGCCTGCACCATAAGATTCAGTAGATCCAGCAATAATAAAACCACCATCTGTGGTCTGCTGAACCGAATAAGCTCTATCAAGATCAACTCCACCATAAGTATGATTCCATTCTTCGTTGCCATTTTCATCTGTTTTTACAAGCCAGAAATCATAATAGCCTAAACCAAAAGAATTGGTGTATCCAGCAATAATAAAACCTCCATCTGTAATCTGTTGAACTGAATGAGCTCTATCGAGCTCATTTCCACCATAAGTCTGATTCCACTCTTCATTGCCATTTAAATCTGTTTTTACTAACCAGAAATCAGATTCCCCTACTCCATAAGAATTAGTATATCCAGCAATAATAAAACCTCCGTCTGTAGTTTGCTTAACTGAGTAAGCTATATCATTCCCACCCCCACCAAAGGTTCTTGTCCAAAGTGTGTCAGGTATGATTTGAGCATTAACTGCAAATGTAATTATTAACAATGTAAGTATAAAAAAATATTTCTTCATTTTTCCTCCAATTCTTATACGTTGCTGCTAACGGCGGCGTGCCA
>JAGLPW010000155.1 GCA_023137125.1 Candidatus Cloacimonadota bacterium
TTTCACGGAGTTCGGAAATTTTTTCTTGTACCATAATTATCTCCAATCAATTTCAATATTTATTATATATAACCCACTAATTATTAGTGTGATAGTCGTCAATAATATTATATAAAAGCTATGGAAAATATTTAGGAAAATGTGTTTAATTCAATATTGATAAATGCATAATAATAATTTATTGTTCTTGACAGACAAATCTCATTTAAAAACAATATGTATTGCTGATAATGAGATAGGAGATACTTAAAAATATAAGGAAAACTAATATGGTAAAGATAAAAGACAAACTTCCTAAATATAAAGACATGTCACTTAACATTTTTACTCTTAGTTTTAAGAGTGATCTTGAGAAAAATTTTATTCATGATCATTATAAAAAATCTATCTATCAGGTTCGGATCTCCTTTTTTCTAGCAGTATTACTTTATGGCTTCTTCGGGCTATTGGATATGCACCTTGCTACAGAGTTGAGAAACTTGATGTGGCTTATAAGATTTTCTGTAATTGTGCCGATCGGTTTTTTGGTTCTGATAACTTCTTACGCAACAGATTTTGACAAATACCGTGATCTAACAATGTCTTTTACGATGATCTTATTCGGTGTTGGGATCTTGCTAATGACCATTATTGCACCTAAGCCGGTAGATTTTGCCTATTATGCTATCTTGATGGTTACATTTGTTTTTGTGTATACATTCATTGGTATTCGTTTCATCTGGGCCACTCTCACAGGGATCTTTATATTACTTTGTTATGAGATCACAGCCTTTTTCATTCTTGAAACACCAATGGCAATTATAGGAAGGAACAATTTTATTTTTCTAAGTACAAATGTAGTGGGAATGTTCGCAGCATATAGCATAGAATTCTACTCTCGCCGAGACTTCTTCATTACAAAAATTCTAGAAAGCAATCAAGATGAGATGTTTAAACTGAACGAGAAATTAGAAGATAGGATAAGTGAGCAAACTGCAGAACTTGTTAAAACAAATAAAGGACTTATTAAAGAAATAAAGATCAGAGAAAAGGTTGAGAAAGAACTGCTTTCTGCAAATGTAAAATTGAACAAGTTACTTAATGATACAGTTACCGGGCTTGTCTCGGCTATTGAATATAGAGACCCATATACCGCGGGACACCAAAGAAGAGTTACTCAACTGGCAGTTGCTATTGCCGGAGACATGGAACTTTCTGAAGAGAAATTGAACTGCGTACGTATTGCGGCAATGATACACGATATTGGAAAAATAAATATTCCGGTTGAAATTCTCAGCAAACCGGGTAATATTAACCAATACGAACTAGAGCTGATGCAAAATCATCCGCAGGCAGGTTATGATATCTTAAAAGAGATCGATTTTCCATGGCCGGTTGCAAAGGCTGTTCATCAACATCATGAACGGCTGGATGGTTCGGGATATCCAAATGGCTTAAAGGGTGATGATATTTTATTAGAGGCAAGGGTTATCTATGTGGCAGATGTTGTGGAGGCCATGTCTTCTCACCGACCATACAGACCTGCAATGGGAATTAAAAGAGCCCTGGAAGAACTTGAAAATAATAAAGGTAAACTCTATGATGAGAATATTGTGAAGGTCTGTTTGAAATTATTCAAAGAAGACAATTTTGAGTTTGAAAAAAAACTAAATAATTAATTAACTTCAAAGTTCGTTCTAAACATAAAAAAGCCTACTTAACCAAGTGGGCTTAAATATTATACATGGTATTATTTATTTACTTCTAACCATAGATTATAATGTTCTAGCAGTGTATGAACATTGCTCATCTCATCCTTTATTGCAGTTTTAAATGTGAATTCTGTTGTACCTGGAGCCCAAACGATCATCGGGATCCCTCCTTCTTCATCTTTTGCTCCGCCAAGATATTCACCATCTGTTTCCAATAAAGTTTCTGAAAATGAACCCAGATAGAACATTATAGGTGCATGTTCGGAGCGTTGATAATGATAAAATCCAATGTCCTGGAGATCTTCGAAAGTGAATTCCACCTGACCGTTCAATACTCCATTCTCCTCAAATAACTCTTTGCTGATCACATTGAAGTTCGGATTTGCTTCCTCAAAGGCAGTTCCATTTATGTAATTGTTTATGAGTTCGTCAAAATCTGTGGTAGATACATTTTGCTCTTCATCTTCTTCTGATACGATATTAATGAATTTGATAGTGCCGGTGCCGGAACCATCTGCATTGATCTTGAAAAAATACTGTTTGAATTCAGTGATAATACAGCTGCTGAAAACGAAACATAATACAGCTAATAACAAAAATTTTACAGTAACTTTTTTAAACATAAACTCCCTCCTTTGCCTATGTTATTTAAATGCAAACACATTAAACGAAATAATGCAAATGGCTGTCAAATGAAAAGTTAAGGAAAAACCCCATCCCCAACCCTTCCCCTTTAATAAATGGGAAGGGAGTGAAAGAGGTTAATGAGAGATTAATTTCAATTTTACTTTCTGCTTTCTGCTTTTTCTTTTCTAACTTCTAATTTCTAATTCCTAATTCCTTTTCTCTTTTTCTTTTGCCTCTCCCTCTGTAGAAATATTCAGCGAGCTGAATTTCGCTTGGTAAACTGCTGCCTGCACCGCCGAAGCTGGCGAAGGCGTGTCCCTCTCCTGCTCCTTCGTCTCATGCGAGGGAACCACGCCAGAGGCGGGCAGGCATGAGAAGCCGCTGGAAGATGAACCCCATCCCCACCCCTTCCCCTTTAATAAATGGGAAGGGAGTGAAAGAAATTAATGAGAGATATTCTGTCTTTCTGAGGATGAACTTACAAAGGCTTTCGACGAAGAATCTCTTCTTTTCCTTTGATCTTTTAATTCCTAATGCCTAATTCCTAACCCCTAATCCTTAACTCTATTTCCTCCGTCACTCTGAGGAGTCTTCCTGCTGATTTCTAGGGAAAGTAAAGGGGAAAAGTGTGATCAGCAGTTATTAATTTAGGAGTAATCTAGATTATCTTTGATGTTTATTGCATGATTCAATAGTTAGGGCATATGACCAAAATGCACGCAAATGCAAAATAGTCATGACTATAATGCAAAGCTATGCAGAATAGTCAAAATTAAATAGAGAGTTCTTTGAGAAAAACTTCCGATTTTTGAATCGTAATATTTTTTTGTATTCTTTCTTTTCTTAGATACAGTACTACCTGAGTTGCAGGTATTTTATATTTTTGATGAAAATAGAAAATATCCTTACTTATTGCAGTATCTGCTGTTTTTGCTTCAATTAATAAAATGGGTTCATCATTACTGGTTAAGCAGAAATCTACTTCTTTCTTCTCTTTTGTTCTCATGTAGCAAAGTTGTGTTTCCTCACCGGTTGTATCTGTTAGATGAAGCGAGTGTTTAAGTAGGGATACAGCCAAATAATTTTCAAATTTTGCTCCTTCATCACCATCAACCATTCCGGTATCATAGAAATACAATTTTGGTTCCTTTTTAAGTGAACGGGCAATATTATTAGAAAAAGGAGTTACCCGAAAGACGATGTACAAAGATTCTAGAATTTGAATATATTTTTTTATTGTGTTTGGAGCTTTATCAAGATCTTCCGCTAAAGATTTATAGGAAAGGGGAGAAGCCACTCTTTTTTGGAGCAATTTTAAGAGCAACTGCATAGTTTTTAATTTTTGAATATTTTCAAAATCCAATATATCATCTCTTATCAAATTATCTGAATAGAGTTTCCTCCAGCGGACAGCTTCTTCCGGACTATCTGCTAATAATGTCTCGGGGAAACCACCTCGTTCAATCAGATGATCTAAAGTGAATTTTTTATCAATGAGGGATTCCTTGTAACTGAATGGAAGCAAATGATGGATGAAGTATCTGCCTGCTAAAGAATCACCACTTTGTCTGAATGTGTTGAGTCTGGCGCTACCGGTAACAAGAATATGCATGTCATCTGGTTTGTTATCGAAAACTCCCTTAATATAGTTTTTCCATTTTGGCATTTTGTGAATTTCATCAAAAATCAGCAAGTCAGTATTTGGTAACCAACTTTCATCCTTCATCATCTCACGGTCTTTTGAACTATCGTAATTCAAATAAAGAGAATTTTCGTAATTTTTGGAAATTTCTTTTGCCAGCCAGGTCTTTCCTACTTGGCGGGGACCAACCAAAAACACCATTTTCTTGTTTAGATCTTGTTCAATAATTTCTTTTTGTATTCTTCTCATGCGACTAAAATGCATTTACGTGCAAAATAGTCAAGACTTTTTTGCAAACCGCTGCATAATAGTCGAGATTAATTATTTTATTCTTAAATCAATTCTCAAACAAGTGTTAGTTCTGTCTGGTATATCTTCCTATGGAGAGCAATGTGAAAGACTCGTCAGGATGACGGAAAACGAGAAATCATTTTAATGATAATGCTTGCTAATTAAATTCTCCAGATAACGTGATTTGATCTGGTGACTGGCCATGATCTGTTTAATTGGTGGAAGTTTGAGGATCACGCCTAAGATCCCGGCCAGAGCTCGATGACTCCATAATACTTGGTTATCAAAGATAAGATTCTGCAATTTGCCTCGTTCGATTGCCATAATTACTGCTCTGTGTACTCCATTTAGAGGAGTGAGAACTCTAATTGGTCGAGACTTAAGAATAATACTTTTTTGGGAGCACACTCTCACGCATACAGCACATCCCAGGCATAGATCTTCATCTACTTTTGCCACTTTCATATTGAGGTTGTTGGGGTCGTTAGCAGAGACTAAGGTCATAGCTTCTACCGGACAAACACCCACGCACTTCCCACAACCGTTACAGTTTTCTGTGTTTATGTAAGGGAGAAAATTGGTTGTATGTACAGGATTCAAAATAGCAAACTTTCTGGCAGCTATCATCGCCTCACAGCAACATCCACAGCAATTACAAATGAAGTTAACGCTGTTCCTCACGTTTTCACCAAACTGCACCAGATTATGTTCATATGCTAACTGCAGTAGATCCATACATTCTGCTACATCCACTTCACGCGCTTGCCCATGTCTGGTTAATGAATCTGCAGTGCTATTAAAGGTCATGCAAATATCTTGAGGAGCATCACAAGCTTGGTTCATGTGCTCCATTTTATGCCGGCAATAACATATTCCAACACCGATATGAGTAGCGGTTTTTATAACTTCTGTGGCGCGCTCATAATCTAAAACATGTAGTGCATTTTCATAGGAGAGTGCCGGTTCGTTCACAAATGTGCGTCCCAGTTGAGTTTCTCCACGAGTAAATAATTCGCGTATGAAATCTTCTTCCACGTTCATATATTCATAAAATAATTCAGCTAGTACTTTTTGATCGATATCATTTCTAATGCGCATCATAGAAAACTCAAAGAAACCTGCCATGGGAGGCGGTAGTGTGTAAACAGTTTCTCCATTTTGTTCAACATCTACCAGGATTGCACGGTCTGCTAAAGTATCTAAGATCTTTTTGGTATTGGTCAGGTTCATCTTCCAAATACGGCTGGCTTTTTTGGCAGTAAAAGGCTTTATCGGTATGAGTGAAACAAGTTCTGCTTCCTCCCTGCTGAAGAGCATTTTAAGTATCTTGAATAAAAGTTCGGATGGAGGTGCTCCCTGCGGAAAGCGGTTCAATCTCTCTGTCAGTTTAGCATAACTAGATCTTATCGTATTATGAGCCATATAAAAACCTCACGCTTACCAGAAATTTCTATGGATCTCAGTTCCTTCTTCAGGCAATATCGGTCCAATCACTTCAATTTTTCGCTTACCCTTAGAGAATAACTCTCTACTTGGAACCACAAAACTCCCACCAGTTATCTCACCCAGCATCTCGGCAGAACAACCATAAACAAGCTTAGAAATGCCACTCCAATAAATCGCTCCGCAACACATAGCACAAGGCTCTGTACTTGCGTACATTGTAGCTTTCTTTAGATCAGTTTTAGGAAGTTTTATTGCAGCTAGTCGCAGTATATCTAATTCTGGATGTCTAGTTACGTCTCTAGATGTATTCACCGTATTCAAACACTCAAGAACCACTTTTCCATCGATAACCAGTAAAGCACTAAATGGATGATCTCCATTGGCTTGTGCTTTCCGTGCTAAGGAATAAGCTCTCTTAATGAATTTTTCATGATTTGTCATAGTTAATATCTATTCATTCTCTAGTATACTCAATGTAATTCATCCCCACACAAATTATCTTTGATAGTTTTATTCCTCTATTACCAACAAGTATTGTATTCAAGCTAATCTCCGTATTAATTTAGAATTATCTATATGTTTACTAAAAAGCATTTATTTGGGTCTACTGCGAATTTCCTCTTCCATTTTATTCATTTCTTCTTCTCGCTTATTCCATTTATCCATTTTTTTCTGATATTTCATTTCTTTTGCTTTTGCAATTTTTTCATCTTTATCTGAAACAAGATCTATTGCGATCTGGATAAAGTCATTATATAATTTATTATTATGACGAGCATATTCGTAAGGAAAGCCCCAAAATATTAATTTTCCATTATTAAAAAGAATAAAATACCTTGTATGGTAAAGTCCTGGATCAATCTTATATATTCTCATTTCAAGATTATTTTTTATAATTAATGAGTCTGAGTCAATTATGAACTCTGGTTCATTATTAATCATGTATTCTACTTCTCTCAACTTCATCTCTTTTCAAAATTTAGTTACCTTTTTTAATTTGAAAGTAGAGTCTTTAGCTACTAATAGGCTAATACTGAATAGAAGTAATATACAAACCAAGTTAAATCTTAATAATAAATTATTTATTTTGTTACCTCACATAAATCAATAATGTTTTCTACGTGTTCCAATTTCTTCTTTTTTTCTTTGTTCTTCCAGCTTTTGTTCTTCCTCTTTTTTCTCTTTCAAAATTGAGATCATAGCATATTCAGCAATTGAATTATAAAGTGGATCTGAGTGACGTGCAAATTCATGTGGAAACCCCCAATATTCCAATTTACTATTTCTAAAAAGAAGAAAATATCGTGCATGGAACTTATCAGGATCGATAATGATAGAATGGAGTTCTAATTGATCATCAATATAGTTCTCATAGAATAATTCTTTTTCAGACTTGCCATCAAGAAGTTTATAAGTTTCTTGAATTGATAATTCCTTTTTGAGTTTACTGATATACTTCAATTTAATGTAATCACAAAATAATGTTGATATTGAGAATAAAAAAATGATTAGAAGGAAGAGACTCTTTTTTGCTGTGAACTTCATTTTACCCCTTAAAATTGCGATTGTTTCTCATTTTTTCTTGTCTGACATATTCTTTATCTGTTTTAGATCCCAGTTCATTAATGAGTTTATCAGGATGCTTTAAAAGCTCTTCAAAATATCCCCAATAAAATAATTTGTTATCCATATATATGAATGCATAAGGAGCAGAAAACCGACTTATAGAATCTATATTAAGACCATCTGTAAAACCCATCCATGGTTGAGCAGGGAAGTTCATAGTAGGTGGAGTAAAAGTAGTTTGGAAAGAAATATTATTGGAAATTGTCAATAGAGAGCTCATGCTGTTTACAAGTTGATTGAAAGCTGTAGTAGTGATATTGATTAAATAAACATGAATTGTGTAATTCTGGTTTTCTACTTCAAAATTAAAAACATACATCGGTTCAGCTCCAAAAGTTGTTTCTTTGAATATTTCAGGGCTCATCCCCTTACGTATATTTTGGATTTTATGAACAGATAACTTGCCGAAAGAACATGAAATCAGGTTTAATAAGATGAATAATATGATGAATAGTTTAATAATATTTTTCAAGTTACTAACGTCTCATTAATATGCAAACTTTTCCATTCATTTATGTTACCCATCATAGTACTCTTTTTTTATGTGAACTCAATATTTATTTCTATTTCTAAATTTTCCTATTCCTAATAAGATTTAACCCTTGAATAACGTGTTCTGCGGTTTCTCCAGTTACTCATCAAGTTCATATATACGTTTTCGTGTTTAAGCTCTTCTACCTTAATTTTAGGAACGAACTTATCTAATATTTCTATCTCATCTGCTTTTATGTTCAATCCTTCGTGTAATTTCTCTTTGATGAAATATTTCTTAGCCCGTTCTGGTAAAATTCTGTATAAAAGCGCAAAATCTTCGACATTTAATCCAAATTCTTTAACCAGATAATCAATAAAATCTTTTTCTTTTGGATGGAATTCACCATCTGCAATTACCAGAAGAATAGAAGTTTCTAAAATAAGCATTTGTTCGTCACGGGATGTAATGTCCTTTATGAGTTCACCAATTGGCGTAGGACTTTTAAATTCCTTCTCAATTTCCGTCCGTTGTTCATCGGTAAAAGCTACGTTTTTAAACGCATTATTAAAAGCTTCTTTTTCTTCGGGAAGTATCTTCCCATCTTGCCAAGCTGCACTTATAACAACTTTTGCTACATTCAATAAATTCGGAAGATTTTCGGGAATTACCTTTTGCATTAGGTTATCTGCCAGAACTTCATTGCTATTCAGGTCAATTAGTTTACCCGTTTTTCTACCTGCGCTATCAACTGTTACCGAAAATGAGTAATTATCATTTAAAAAATATTCCCATACTTTGTTTGCCATTTATCCTCCCTAATTTCGCTTAAATTTTTAATTATATCTTATAAATTTTAATTATATATTTATTGTCAAAAGGTTTTATATATTTAGCAGATAAAATTATGATCATATTGATATTTCTTTCAGCTCTTTTTTTAACATTCGTATCACTTCGTCTTTTTCTTTTATTACATCCTGATGCTTAGTAATGGTTTGATGATATTTCTTGTTCACGATCTCCTCATAAGCTAGAATGAATTTGAGGGATAGTTTGATCCGCTCGGTAAGTTGAATTAATGCCTGTTCATCTTTTTTACTGTAGAGCGATTTATCCGATTTCTTTCCAAGAGCTAAAAACCATTTATGATCTAGATCATGAATTATCGGAATTATCATCGGAAAACTTGAGATTTCCTGTGGATCCTCATTCACTGCTCCATTGTTTTTTTGAATTTTGTTTTCCAGAAGTAACAGATGAACGTCGTCAACTTTGGAATTCTCAATTACATCGCTTCCACGGATCTCATTGAATTTATATGCTTTCATATCGTTATCATAAGATACTAATGCTACTTTTGTAAGCTTCAAACGTTGCAACAAGTTTTCACAGATATATTCCTCAAAACCCTCCAGAACTCCTTCTTCGGAAATATTGTGTGTAAATGTTTCGGTTTTTTCCAAAAAGTCTAATTCACTTGTATTCAATTTACCGTCCACCAGCTTTTCAATTTTACCTCTCACAGGATTGAAGAGTGCTATCATGCCGATAGTTATGGGAATTCCGGCAATAAATTCCGAACCGACGAATTTTCCAAAAAGACTTTGTAATATTTCCCCCAGAGAATAATCTACTAAACCGAATACAATTACAAAGACCACACCGGTTATAGTGTAAATAAGCGTACTTCTTATTTTAACACCCATCGCAGTTCCCGTAAGTAAACTCCATGTGAATGAACCCAGGAACCAAATGAAGCCGATAAAGACACCAAGAATTGGTATCAATACAAGAATTGCTATAATAATTCCTAAGAATTCGGAATAGGACTTTATCATCATTGATAGTCCGGTCAGACTTGAAATGCCGGCAAATAGTGCTATGATGAATGCAACAACGAATATCATAATGATCGAGATCATCGAGATACCGATCCCGCCGAAAGCTCCCCACAATCTTCTCAGTTCTATCGAACGAGACTTTTTGTATTCTCTTCTTAAAAGAAGGAATCCCTTAAACATCCAAAAAGCAGACCAGAGATGAATAAAATCAAAACTCTCTTTTATAAGTAAACTCACAACATACGAGATCAGAAAAATTATTGTCGAAATAACATACAACTTTTTGATTTTCTTTTTTACACCTGCTTTAAGTACCATATAGTGGTAAAATAGAATTCCCCAAAACGGTGAAAGTAATATCATCCAGACGTACAGAAGTGATTTTCCTAAAATTAAGGATGGGGAAGGTGTTATTAAGAATAATACGAAAAATACAATCAGTATATTTTCTTTGGCAGAGCTGTATTTTAACAGCAGAAAAGAATTGAAAAAGGCGAAAATGATTAATGCAAGATTACCTGCTAAGTTTAAAATTCCCCACTTATTGTATTTGGAGTTCGTTTGAATGAACCTGCTTTCGGAAATACCTGTGAGAGTATCTTTTAAGACGATCTCTACCGAATCCTTATTAACTAGCTGGAAATCGGGAGTGTAAGAAAATTGAATTCCGTGACTTGCCTCAGATCTGAATATAAACCTTTGTTCAATTACAGATTCATCGTCTTCTTCAGTGTTTCCAGTTTCAATTATAGAAGGAGAAATTTCTAAAGTATCTATTTTTGTTATTATTTTATTTTTGAAGATCTCATCCAGAGCATCATCAGTTGTTTTGGTTACTACACCGCTTTCATGTTTAAAAGGAAGTGATTTTTCTATAACATTTTCAGAAATAGCTAATACCAGATTTGCTAAGCTTAACACTAATAAAACGAAAAATAAAACCCAGGCACATTTCTTCAGAATTATATAAATGCTATCTGACAACATCATCCTCCCTTTAAGACTAACAACAAATTAGTATCAGTTATTTAGGTGTCAATTGTTTAATATTATGATGATAATTAAATTATGATAGATATTTTCAATTGTAAGTAATAATTAAAGGTAAGTAATTTAAAAGCGTTGACTCTATAACCTCCAGATTTTTTAAGACACATAAGAAATAGTAAATTGAGGAATAATGAGAAAAATTAAAAATATTGCCATCATCGCACATGTTGATCACGGCAAAACTACATTAGTGGATGGAGCCTTAAAGCATTCCGGTGTATTCAGAGATAATCAGAATGTTGCCGAGCGTGTGATGGATAGTAATGATCTTGAAAGAGAGCGTGGGATAACCATATTTTCTAAAAATGCATCATTAACTTATAAAGATTATAAAATAAACCTGGTTGACACACCGGGTCATGCCGATTTTGGCGGCGAAGTTCAACGAATTATGAAAATGGTGGACTCTGTTTTGTTATTGGTAGATGCTTTTGAAGGACCAATGCCGCAAACAAAATATGTATTAAAAAAATCTTTGGAATTAGGAATAAATCCGATTGTGATTATTAATAAAATAGATAGACCCAATGCCAGACCTGCTGATGTACTAGAAATGGTTTTCGATCTGTTCGTTGAATTGAATGCAAATGATGATCAACTGGATTTTCCGGTTCTATATGCATCCGGAAAAGATGGTTATGCCAGATATGAATTGGAAGATGACAATAATGATCTGATACCCTTATTTGAAACTATCATCCACAAAGTAAAAGACTCTGAAGGTGATGAATCTAAGCCTTTTCAAATGTTGATATCAGCTATTGAGTATGATAATTATCTGGGTAAAATTGGAACGGGAAAAATCACAAATGGAAGTGTAAAACAGGGTGAAGAAATCGTATTGCTAAAGCGTGATGGTGAAAGATTACTTTATAGAATTTCCAAAATATTCCAATATGACGGTTTAAAAAAGAAAGAAATAAAAACAGCTTTTGCCGGGGATATTGTTTCTTTGGCGGGAATGGAACGAGTTGATGTGGGTGAGACTGCAGCATGTAAAGAAAATCCCAAACCACTTCCAATTATCGAGATAGATGCTCCAACTTTATCAATGACATTTAGGGTTAACGACTCTCCTTTTGCAGGAAATGAAGGAAAATATGTAACTTCAAGAAACATCTGGGACAGACTGCAAAAAGAACTTCAAACCAATGTGAGTATTGTGGTGGAGAGTACCGAAAACGGTGATGAATTTATTGTAAAAGGGCGTGGGGAACTTCAGCTTGCCATTCTCATTGAGAACATGCGTCGTGAAGGTTTTGAATTCCAGGTTTCCACACCTAAAGTTATTTTCAGGCAACTGGATGGAAAACGTACGGAACCAATTGAACTTGCAGTAGTTGATGTTGCAGATGAATTTGTGGGAACTGTTATAGAAATGCTTGGAATTAGAAAAGGTGAAATGCTGGATATGGTAACGGGTACTGATGGTTACACTCGTTTAGAATATAAGGTTCCAGCTCGTGGTTTAATTGGTTTCAGGAACGAATTTCTCACTACTACTCGGGGAACAGGTATCATCAATCATAGTTTTTATGAATACGAATTTTACAAAGGAGATCTGGATAAGAAAAAACGCGGTGCACTTATTGCTATGGAGAGAGGAACATCTACCGGATATTCATTGTTCAATTTTCAAGCTCGTGGTATTCTGTTCATTGGTCCGGTTGTGGAAGTTTATGCCGGAATGATCGTGGGAGAGCATTCACGTGAGAATGATCTGGTACTTAATGTAGTGAGAGGTAAGAAGCTCACAAATGTTCGGGCATCGGGTTCTGATGATGCTATCAAGCTTGCCCCACCCAGAAAATTCAGTTTAGAGCAGGCTTTGGAATATATTAATGATGATGAACTTTTGGAAGTAACACCCCAAAACATCAGAATGCGTAAGAAAATTTTGAGTGAAGTTGATAGAAAAAGAGAAATGAATAGATTGAGCAAGTTGAATCAAGATTAATAAATATTAGATATAAGAAATAGCCCTGCTAATTTGCAGGGCTATTTTAATAGATTAGTTTCAGAATCTAAAAAGCTTATTTATTTAACCACTCATCCACAACATTTTCCAGCAAGTTAAGTGGGATAGCACCATTTTGCAACACCACATCATGGAATTCTCTCAGATTAAAATCATCACCTAATTCTTTTTTAGCTTTCTCGCGTAGTTCCAGGATTTTAAGTTCACCAATTTTGTAAGCGCAAGCTTGTCCGGGCCAAACGGAGTAGCGGTCGATTTCACCATAACTTGCCCAACCCAGATTTTCTCTCATGTATTCTGCCGCCTGCTCCCGGCTCCATTTTTTGTAATGGATTCCGGTATCAACTACCAACCGTACAGCACGGAAAAGTTCAGAGTTCAAATAACCCAGTTCAGAATAAATATCATCATACCAGCCTTGTTCAAAAGCTAGTTTCTCTGCATAGAGTGCCCAACCTTCTATGAACGCTGTAAAGAAAGTGAAATTACGGTACATTGGAATATTTGCAAGTTCCTGTGCATACGCTATCTGCAGGTGATGTCCGGGAATTGTTTCATGATGTAATAGTGTTTTCATTCCCGCCTTATTTGGAAGCCAACTCAGATTGGTGTAGAATATGGCTGGTCTGCTTCCATCAATGGGAGCTCTGTCGTAATACTGTCCTGCAAATTGCTCTTTATGAGCAGGAACAGCACGTACTGTTACCGGGATCGTGGGTATTTTGCTAAACACAGTTGGCAGACGTTCTTCAGTTTCATCGATGATCTGTAAATAATCTTCCAAAGCCTGTTGACGTCCTTCATCATCTTTTGGATAATTAAATTCGTCACCTTGTAATGATTGCCAGTATTCTCCTTCAATTTCCCTAAAGGTTCCTTCAGTAAAGCCAAGTTCTTCAAATCTTTGCAACGATTCTGCCTGGATCCTTGCAACTTCTTTTAATCCTAATTGATATATCTCCTCCGGAGTGAGATTTGTGGTAGTATGTTTTTGCAAACAGAACTGATAAAATTTATCACCATTAGGTAACTTCCAAACACCGGGGACATTATCAGTTTTCTTTTTCATCTTTGTAATATGTGTAGATATTTTTTTGAAGTTTGGAATAATGTTACTATTCACAGTATCCAAAGCTCTAGCTAAATATATATGTTTTGCTGTTTCATCCAGTTCTTCTAAGTCATTTATTTCGTCTTTAAAATGTGTATAAAATATCATCTCTACCGGACGCTGCTCCAGAAAGTCATCAACAATGTTTTGCAGGTTATTTAAGATAACTTTAGGAGGGACGATTTCTAATTCTTCACGTTTTTTTAGCTCAAGAAAAATATTGTTGAAATATGTATCAAGCTGCTCCATTCGTGAAAGGTAGTCTTCAGCATCTTTCTGGTTATTTATCGAGTGGTTTTCAGTAAAAAGATTAATAAGTTCATAATGAAACCCATACATATAATTGAGAAGGTAATAATGATAACGGTATTCATCTGTTGCATCTATGTTTTGCAGGTAGCTACTGAATACAGAAAGTTCCAGTTCCTCAGCGGGTGAGAAGTTGGTGTAATTTTCTAATTGTTTAATGTGTTCCTTCACAATAACTAATTCACGCTGATAAGCAGCCTCGGAATTGTCGGACAGTTTGGATTTATCGTATGGGTAATAGCCGGAAGGATCCAAACCAAGATGACTGGCTGTTCCTGGATTAAAAGCAATTACAGTCCGAAAATAATTATCCAATAATTTATCAAATGATTCCTGTGTATTTACTGATATTTCTTCTGCCTGGCAGGAAATGATCAGTAAGCAAAATAAAATGCTAATTACAAATTTCATATAATCCTCTTTTGCCTCATCCGATCCGCTTTTTGCGGATCACCTTCTCCACAGGAGAAGGAAGTTTTTTTATTATCGTCTGTGGAGATAATCGAAGATGCGAATTCACTTTTCAACTTTATCAAAACAATATTCACATTATTCAAGACTTCTTCATTTCTAATTCGAACAACTCTATATCCAAGTGTTGTCAAAATATTATCTCTTATTAGATCATGATGTTTTTGATAATCATGGATCTTTCTGTCAACTTCGATGATAAATTTATTATTCAAGCATAAAAAATCTGCCACAAAAAACCGTTTTTTACCATCATAATCGAAGATTATCGGTTCTTGTCTTTTGAATTTAAGTCCCATGAATCGATGAGCTCGAAATTTCTCCCAAAGAATTTTCTCCTCAGGAGTTGAATTTCGTCGCAGTTCTCTGACTATTTTCGTAATTGTTTGCATTTTGCTTCATCCGATTCGTTTTTTTTACGGATCACTTTCCCCAGTAAAAAAGGAAGAGTTTCTTGTTTTTCTCTCCCTCTCCACAGGAGAGGGTTGGGGAGAGGCGATCTTTCTTGCTAACTTCAATCAATTAATATACGCTCAGCTTTATCCGGAAATTCCGGATCAAATTTTACTAATGGCAATTCTGTTCCATCCCAAGCTGCAGAATAGGAATATGTTTCTTTTAGTTTCTGCTGCCAGTGTCCTGTAATCCGCGAAGATTCATGAATATGACCATGTAGTGTTATCCTGGGCTGCTTATTTTCAATAAAATTCTTTATAGCAATACTACCAACATGTACATCCACCTGAACATGATCAATAATGCGACCATCCAGCCCAGCTCTGTCCAGATGAGTTTTATATGGTGGAGCATGAAAAAGACAGATCGCTTTGGAGAGATCGTTCTGCAACAACTTTTGCAGATCTTTGGCAATTGTGTGATGTTCAATATCTACAGGATTTACTTCAATCGTTCGTGAACCTTCGAGAGGAGAAACACAACCGACATCTGTGTAGCGTGAAACATCGAATTTTTCCCAATCTTTTAACCGGAATGGTGTAGGAGGAACAAAGGCATAACCATAAAAATCAAAATCATTATAAGTGATTTTTTTCTCATTTAAATAATCCCAGATTCCTTTCTTTTCTGCTTCGATCAATTTCTCTTCTTCGATGCGAGGATCATCATTTCCCATGATAATAAATATTTTTGGATATTTATCTTTCAATTCGGTTTTTAGCTCTTCAAATTTGGGAATTAAATATTCTGTGATGAAATCTCCATACAGAGTGTTGAATCCGGGTAGCAGATCTCCACCAATCAAAACGACATCCGGAAGTTCTTTTTTTATCTCGTTAATCAGCGCCTGGTAGCGGGAAGTTTTTCCGTGCAGGTCGGTCACAAAAAAGCAGTTCATTTAATCTATTACCTTCAATGGTCTGGCAGCATCGGAAATTGCACCTATTCTTACTGCAAAACTTGTTTTATTTTTTATGTCTTCATCTGTAACAAGTTGTACATCTAATAGTCCATCAGTAGAATATCCGGTTTTCTGTTTGTTTATCTCTGCCAGTGCCTGACTCCAGCCTTCCATCCAGGCAAGAAGGCATTCTTCCTGCTTTTTATCTCCCCGAAAATGGATAATGATATCTATATCACTGGCGGGTCCGGCAGTAGCATTTTTTGTGCTGCCAAAAATATAAAATCCTTTCACTCCGAATTTTAAAAAATCCAAATGGCTGCAGATCTTCTCAGCCATCTTGTAACGCCATTGCCAGTCCGGTCTATTTTTTAACGGCATTTGTTATAACCTCATTTCAATAATAACATTTTTTGTTTTGTAAAGAAATACATCCGGCAGCTTCCGCTGCCGGATCAAGAACAAATCTACTATGTGTACTTTTATTTCAACAACAGCATTTTTTTGCTTTGTTGATAATCTCCACTTTTCATCTTGTAGAAATAGATACCAGATGCTGCCTGCTTGCCATTATTATCTTTTCCATTCCAAACTGCAATGTGTCTTCCTGTTGGGAGAATCTCATTTACCAATTGTCTCACCTTCTGTCCTTTTATATTGAAAATCTCAACATTCACAAACGAGGAAGTTTGAGCTACGGAAAATGAGATCGTAGTTGTTGGATTAAATGGATTTGGATAGTTGCTATTTAATTTTGTGATAGTTGGGATCAAATCACCATCTGTACCAACAGTAAGGTATTCCACTATCTCAGAAGCATCTGACTCCATACCCTGCTGATTGACGGTTGTTATGTAGAATTTGTATGTAGTTGCAGGAATATATTCATATTCATAAAAATATTCAACTCCGATCGTTTCATCAAGAAGATCAAAATTGTCATCGTTTACTGCTAAGTAGATATTGAAATGATCAAAGTCATTAATTGCCGGCATATTCCAACTGAGATCAAGCAAATAATCTTCAATATATTCAAGAGTTACATTTTCCGGTGCAGGTGGAGTTTGGGGTATTGAACCGTAAGTAATTGTGCCAAAGCCAGCCGGATTAAATAGATTTATGTTATCCAGCGGCCACCAGCCATCAAATCCATGCGGATCTGGGGCATTATCATCTAACACAAAGATTGCCAAACTCGATTGATTTTCTGCACTTGGATTTATCTCCCAAACTTCATCTCCTATAGGGACCATGAATTCATAAACCAGATAACCTTCAGCAACAGATGCTTCTAATTGCGGGTCTGGTAAAAAGAATACAGTTCCCACTCCTCCGGTATCGTAGATAGGTCGGAATTTCAATTCATTTCCTGCTGCATAATAAGCAGCCCAGTAATTTCCTTCATTACCTTGTGCTTCCGGAGAGAAAACTCCATCATTATTATCATCAATATAAAGCGCTACTTCATCATGATCTTCTAAAACAGTATCATTATAATTAATGTAAGCTACGTAAAGTTCGGTCATATCGGCGTTCATTTTAAAGTATCCTATCACACTGCCGATGGGCTGGATCGTGTTATCATACGATCCCCAAAAATCAGAAGTATCCAACATATAGGCATCATCCCATTCACCTGGTGTTATCGTGCCGTCAATTGTGGGAGTAATTCCTTCGTACACGCTTATTTCATCCACTACAAATCCGTAACTTATCCATCCGCTAACTTCGTTGGAATATGGGCTTTGCAGGGTTCCATCAATTATTGCAGTAACTACATAATAATAGTCGATCAGAGGTAAGGCAGTGTCATCAGTATAATAAGTTTCATTTTCCCCAACTGAAGCAAGCGGTTCTTCGGAATAAGGAACTGATTCGTATTGTTTACGGTAAATATTGTAACCATCAATAGGACCTGTGATTGGCTCAACCCAATTCAATTCAACTGTGATCCCAGAGCCGTGACTGGCTATTAAATTTATTGGTGGAGAGCCAATTGTTTCCATTAATATTTCACCAAGATCTGTTGTTTCATCATCAGTTACTATTACATCCTCAGTAATAATGTTATTATAACCAATCTTGGAAAATTCAACAGTATAGGTACCTTCAGGAACATTATTCAAAGAAAAATTACCTTCATAATCAGAGTAGGCAAAATAGTCGATTAGATCAGGAATTTCAATTTTTACTCCAGAATTATCATCTTCACCATCCAGGTTGATAATTCCGGTTATAAAGCCACCACCCAGATCGCAATCAACACTATAAACCAGGCCACCGTTCCCAAACTCACGAGCATGAACAGCTTTACCTCCAACTGTACAGAAGGAGCCGTCGGATGCCATATCCAACGCTTCCATAGAACCTGGTGTATTAATTTCATAAACAGGGATGTTACTCTCTTTTCGGAATAACAGGAAATCTGCAGTACTGTGATCCATCGGTCCATAGCCGGCAGCTGCAATAATAGAACCGTCATGGCTCATATCAATTTCTGTAACATAGTCTCCAAAGTTCTCATAGATCCAGAGTGGTTCAGGAGCTTCAGTATTGAAAACAAAGATCTCACCATCGTAATCTCCGGTAAGGAAAACCAATGTCCCCACAGCAATTGTACTACCGTCACCAGAAATACTCATTCCTCCGATCCAGGTAGATGATCCACCACCGCTTGCATTAAAGCTCCATTTATCTTCATAAGTTTCCAAAGTTTCATTATATTCATACACATGAACATAACCGGAATAGTCTCCATTCACAATTATCGAAGCGTCATCGCTAATCGCAGGTGAGTTTTGATTATATTCCGGTCCATGAAAAATAACACTTCCATCAGAAGAATTCAGAACCCACATATTACTGTTGCCGCCACCATATTGAGTAAAGATCAAGGTCGTTCCATCACCACTCATATCAAGAGTCGATGCTGCTCCTTCAAAACTGCTGGACCAAATCGAAGTTGAGTTTCCAATTTCATATTTTTCTACAACACCTACACCCAGACCGTCATTAGTAAAAGAAACATAGATATTTGTTCCGTCAGGAGATAAGATCACATTTCTAATAGGATTATTGATCGCGTGTTCCCAGGTTGGAGTTGAAGAACTTGGACCAAAGATCTTTAAAACAGTATTATCCCCTACTGCTAGAATTGAACCATCTTCAAGCATATCAATAGCATAACCAATAGAAAAATGTTCCCAAAGCGGAGTTGCTGAATCGTGAAATAGTGATGCTCTTTCGTCATTTAAATACCACTTTACAAATGTATTCTCTAAAGTGGGAGACACCCGAATAGTTCCAGCAATTGCTAGGGGGTCAGAAGTCTGCCATAAAAGTGAGACTCTGTTGTCGCGGCTGATGATCGATGATTTTTCAATCTCTAAATTAATTTGATCTGTTTGTTCAAATTTAGTTTCTTCACCTTTAGCTTCCAAAGTGAATGTTTGCTGCCAAATATTGGCACTTAATAGCTGTGCAATAATTACAAACACAAATAAAATTAATGCTAACTTTTTCATAAACGCTCCTTTTATATTAATTATTTATAAACAAATAAAAAAATGTAAATAGCTTAAAATTTTGTCAAATAAAATAGAATTATAATGCAAATATGCTAATGTTAAACTACATGATAAATATCAATTTATACTTTAAATAAACTAAAATCAGCTATAATCATATTTGGAAACTATAAAGTTGAGCAATTTTTTTATTTTGACAATTATCATTGTAATATTTATTTAAAATTAAAGTATTTTTAAATGGAGTGTTAATGAAACCTTTGTTAATTTGTTTATTTTTTGCAATATGTTTAAATATTAGTTCTGAGATTAAAACCGAGTTAAAAGATGATCAATCAAAACTATTATTTGAAAATTACTCATCAATGGTTGGTCAAATTGAGGTAATTGAGAAAGTATCCGGTAAAAGATGTAGTATTGGATCAGGTTTTTATATTAATGCAAATGGTTATATTATAAGTAATTATCACGTAATCTCAGATGTCATTCATCATCCGAATAAATTTCATTTAGAATTTATTACACATGATGAAGTTAGAGATTCATTATCTATTTTGGGATTTGATGTTATAAATGATCTTGCAGTATTGCAAAATACAAATGAATCAAATGGCCTTCTGATACTGAATGATAGTGATCTGAAAAAAGGAATGAAGCTATACTCTTTAGGTAATCCCAGAGATTTGGGGCTTTCTATAATTGAAGGAACATACAACGGTCTTCTCGAAGATCGTCGAATTGAGAATATTTTTTTCTCAGGAACGTTGAATCCCGGCATGAGCGGTGGTCCTACAATCAATAAAGCAGGTAAAATAGTGGGAGTGAATGTTGCAAAATCAGGAGAACAAATGGGCTTTCTTGTACCGGTAAAATATCTTCAACAATTGCTTTCTAAGATTGATTCAACAGGTATTTTCCCTGTAAATAAATACTATAGTATTATTGAAGAACAACTTCTGGATTATCAAAACAAATATATGACAATGTTATTGGAAATGGATTGGGAAAAAGAGCAGTTTGGTAATTCTCAGGTTATAAAAAAATTGTCTCAATATTTCCACGACTGGGGTGACACAGCACTCGATTCCGATGCTTTATATGAAATGAATTACAGTGGTAGCAGAACTAAAGATAATATTTACGTATCACCAGATCTTCATACTGGTAATATCGCTTTAAGATTTGAATGGCTAGAATCTGATGAATTGAGTACGATACAGTTTAATAATCTTTATGAAACTAAATTTGGAAAATATCTTCGTCCTGGATATGGCAAAGAAGAAGAACACAGTAAATTCGTGAGTAAAAATGATTTTGTAACTATATCAGATCAAGAATTCAAAACAATGCTTGCTATGCGACAATATAAGAAGTATCCCCAACTTTATGATGTTGTATTCAATGCTGCTTTAATAAGTAATCATAAGAAAGGTTTAATATTGAAATTTTCACTTTCAGGGGTGAGTAAACATAATGGAATTGCATTTCTTAGGAAATTTCTGGAGACGATAGAATGGAAAAATTAGTTTTAGAAATTACACTTCCAAAAATTGAGTTTAAACAATTTGTTAAACTTGATTCATTTCCCGTTAAAATTGGACGCGGGTACAACAATGATGTGATAATCCAAGATGAATATGTAAGTGAGAATCATTTAGAACTAAATTATATTGGAAATCAAATAGTGCTCAAAGATCTCAATTCAGAAAATGGTATTTTCATTGATAAGAAAGAAAGAATTGATGGGGAAGCTTTGATTCATCCTGATAAGTCTGTTACAATAGGAAAAACAAGTATCAAGATAATGCCTTATGATCATCAAATTTCGAAAACTAAGAAACTTAATATTAACAAATCATTTTCTGGTAGATACAAAATCGTTGTTGTCGCATGGGTTTTACTTGTGCTTAACATTATGATCACAGTAATGATTAATCACTCCAATACATTTAGAGATGAAAAATTCATGAAATTGTTCAATGATGTCCCTGCTGAGGTAATGGTTTTAATAATTTGGGCTGGAATTCTAACATTCATAGGAAAGTTGTTTAAAAAGGAATCTGCTTTTCACAAACAACTATTGTACATCTGTATTTTGATTATAATTCTAACACTATTTCCTTTTCTTAAAGAAATAATTTTATTTAACTCTTCAAATCTTTTCTGGAGGATTTTTCTGGGTTATATTGCAATCCTTCCGATAATTTGTTATTATTTTATAGTTATTCTTAAAGATGCAACTAAACTCTCTTTGAGGAAATTAAAACTATTTATTCCAATTATCGTGATAGTCTTCTCAACGTTTTTATACTTTTCGGATTATATAAAATCAGTAGGCTACAATTCAAATTTATCCTATGAACGAACTCTTCAATCCAAGTATTTCAAAATTGTCAAATCGAAAACAATTAAGGATTTTTGCTTGGAAAGTGAAGCACTATTTCAACAAATTAGTATTGATGATTAGAAGAAATATAATAATTGGTTGAGTGCAACCATACTTAGCACTCAAAACCTTTGTTACATGTAATAAATTACATTAATATTATTTTATCCAATAAAATTTCTGCAAGAATGAAAAACAATTTGACAAAATATGACCATGGGTCACTTGGTGACCAGAGGTTACTGTATGGGTGTAATTGAAAGAAAAGAGAGAGAAAAAGAGTTGCGCAGCGAGAGCATCATAGATGCTGCTGAAAGGATCTTTTTCAATAAAGGTTTCGAGCACGCAACAATGAACGATGTTGCTGAAGAAGCTGAATTATCTAAAGGTGCACTTTATCTTTATTTCCATAGTAAAAATGAACTTTGTATGGCAATTCTTCAACGCAGTCTTCTAATTCTAAAGGGGATATTTGAATTACTACGGGATAATAATAATCTTACCGGAATTGAAAAATTTCCTAAATTAGCAGAACTTTTCATTACTTTTGCTAAAGAGCATCCAAATCATTATAACTCACTTCTTTCTTACCGTGAGCACAGAGAGAATTGCCCAGCAACAGGAAAGATAATTATGAGTACCATTGAAGAAAATAAAAATATAAATAATATAATATCCGATATTATCAAAATGGGGCAAGTAGATAAAACAATCAAGAAAGATATTGATGCAGATAAGTTATCTTTGGCACTTTGGGGAAATTTTACAGGCATAATGCCTAGCAGTATTTTAAGTGAAAAAGTAATTCCGGATTTCAATCCAGAAAATATTATTGAGTACCATTTTGAACTTTTATTAAATGCAATAAAAACTTAAAAAGGAGTTAAAAATAATGAAAAAAGGTTTTTTGTTTTTTATCTCTCTACTGATCGTATGGATCCTCTTAGCAGGGACCAGTCAGCAGGAAATAATTATTGGAGCCATTGTATCGTTGCTATTGACTATTATCTTCTTTTCAAAAGCAACAATATTCTCTGAGTTTAACCTAAATCCAAAAGCAATTTTCTACTTCCTGATCTACATTTTTGTTTTTTCCTGGGAATTAATAAAATCTAATCTTGATGTTGCTTTCAGAGTTATTCATCCTACAATACCAATAAATCCCGGTATCGTGAAAGTGAAAACTAAATTGAAATCGAAGTTAGGCAGAACTATCTTAGCAAATTCAATCACACTTACTCCGGGAACCTTAACTGTGGAAACAAACGGAGAAGATTATTATATTCACTGGATCGACGTTACCTCAGAAGACATAGAAGGTGCAACAAAACAGATAGTGAGTAAATTTGAAAAATACTTGGAGGTGATCTTTGGCTGATCTAATTTATAATATAGCTGCTATAGTTGCACTCGCTGGTATTGTGCTGTCTTTTGCAAGATTAATTTTAGGACCTACAATTGCAGACAGAGCTGTGGCCTTAGATGGAATGACTATCATTTCAATTTCGCTTATCGTTTTCATTGCCTATTATTCTAATCGCGTTATTTATCTTGATGTAGCAATTGTTTACGGGCTGATAAGTTTTGTTGGTATCGTGGCTATTGCTCGTTATCTGGAAAGGGGGATATAATGGAAATGCTTGGTGCAATAGTTACTTTGGCCGGATCCATTTTACTCTTCCTAGGAGCATTAGGGATTTTACGGATGCCGGATGTATATAATAGAATGCAGGCAGGAACAAAAGCTACAACACTTGGTTCCATATTATTTCTCGCTGGTATTTCAATTGGTCATTACGAATGCGGTTGTTTTGGAAAGATAATTATAATAATTTTATTCGTAATATTTACTAACCCAATATCATCAAATACATTAGCTCGAGCTGCTCATTTTGCTGGGATCGGTCTTACTAAACGTTCTGTGAAAGATGATCTGAAAGATGATGATATAGAAAATAGAGGAGAAGAAAAATGATCTCCATAATAATTATAGTTTTAGGAATAATAATGATCCTAGCTGCTTTTTTAGCTATTCGTTTGAAGAACCTGCTTTCTGCAATAATCAGTGCTGGTGTAATTAGCCTGTTGGCTAGTGTGATCTATCTTTTACTCGCTGCACCGGATGTGGCAATGACGGAAGCAGCAATTGGTTCGGGACTCACAACTATTATCTTTATCTTCACATTGAAAAAGATAAGAAAAGGAGATCTGGATGATTAAAAGAATATTTATTTTACTTGCACTTCTCGGTTTGGTTTTAATGTTCCTTCCTTTTTTAAAAGATTTTGATTTTCATCAAGAACTTGGTGATCTATCTTCCCAATATGTTGAAGGCTCAATAAACGATTTGAACTCACAAAATGTAGTTACATCTGTAATTGTAACTTATCGTGGTTTAGATACTCTTGGTGAAGTAACAGTTTTGTTTCTGGCAACAGCAGGTGTTGGATTTTTATTACGAAAGAAAAAAACAAGTTTAAGATCTAGAAGGTCTTCAGAATTATTACAAACAGGATCACAGTTTTTATTTGTTTTGATAATATTAACCGGAGTTTATATTTTTACTCACGGTCACCTAACACCAGGTGGAGGTTTTCAGGGAGGAGTGCTGATCACAACCGCATTTTTATTATTGATCCTGGCAGATATTAATTTGAAATTCAACCATTCAATTCTGCTTTTTGTAGAATCTTTCTCCGGTGTCTTTTATGTGATAATTGGCTTATTCGGAATTCTACTTATTGGAATGAACAGCTTTCTTGATCCCGCTATTTTGCCTTTAGGAAATTTTGGTAAATTATTAAGTGCAGGCGCTATTCCGCTGATCTACTCAATCATAGGTCTCAAAGTCGGTTCTGAACTTACAACAATTATAGACAAGATGGGAGGAGAATAATGATATTTTCACTTATACTAGGATTTTTACTCCTGATCATTGGAATTTACGGAATGTTAACTCAAAAGAACTTAATAAAGATCGTGATCGGATTTTCGATAGTTGATACCGGAACTCATATCATCATTGTTTCAATTGGTTATCTTCGTGGAAAAACTGCACCGATAATAGATTCATCTGTGGATATTAAGAATGCAGTGAATGCTGTTGTTGATCCTATCCCATCTGCTTTAGTTCTTACAGCAATTGTTATCGGGCTGGCAGTAACAGCATTGATGTTAAGTTTCATTATAAAATTATATCAAAAAAATAGATCATTGTCCGTAGATGATTATCAGGAGTTGAAATGGTAAATCCAATATACATACTTATTATATCTCTTACAGCCGGATTTCTGTTAACCGTTATCGATAAAGGCGGAAGAAAGCTCTCATTAACCTTTTTATATGGAGTACTACTGTTTAATGTTGTAGTAATGTTTGCGTGGCTTTATCAATTTGTAATTTTGGGAAAACCTATACTGATGATCCACACTGCAGGTTTTTTAGCTCCTCT
>JAGLPW010000156.1 GCA_023137125.1 Candidatus Cloacimonadota bacterium
TGACGTGGCACGCCGCCGTTAGCAGTAATTAAAAAAATTGAAAGGAGAAGACGAAAAGTGATGAAAAATTTGATAATAGTTTTATGTTTGTTTTTTGTTTTGCATTTATCAGCAACAATAATAAATATCCCTGCAGATCAACCGACAATACAGGCTGGGATTAATATCGCAGTTGAAGCAGATACAGTTCTTGTTCAATCTGGAACCTATGTGGAGAACATAGATTTCAATGGTAAACTTATTACAGTTGGTTCGCTTTTTTTAACAACCCAGGATACAACTTTTATTTCTTCAACAATTATTGATGGTAATCAAGATGATTTTGTCGTCAAATTTCATAATGGAGAAGATTCTTCTGCAGTCTTATATGGTTTCACTATTATTAATGGTAATTCAGGAATATACTGCTTGAATTCCAATCCGAGTTTAGAGAATTTAATTATATCAGGTAATTCAACGAATTATTACGGAGGTGGAATTCATTGTGCAGAAAATTCCAATCCTATTATTAAGATGGTAACAATTTCAGGAAACAATGCTTATCGTGGTGGTGGTATTTCGTGTAGGCTAGGTTCTGCACCAAGCTTAGAAAATGTAACAATATTAAATAATAATGCTACAAAAGGTGGTGGAATATATTGTGAAGATGAATCCAATATGAGTTTAGAGTTTGTAACAATTACAGGAAATTCTGCAAGTCATCTTGGTGGTGGAATTTATTGTGACAGTTCTAGTCCGTTTCTACAGAATGTATCTATATCAGATAATGATGGCGGAGGTGTTTTCTTATTCTATTGTACAAATCCGAATTTTGAGAATGTAACAATATCAGCTAATACAGCTAGTGCAGGTGGTGGGATTTATAGTTATGAATCCAATCCAAATCTATTAAATGTAACCATATTGAATAATATGGGTGGTTATAATGGTGGTGGGATTTGTTGTACTAATGAATCTAATTTAAATCTGAAGAATGTTACAATGACTAATAATAGTGCTCAAGAGGGTGGTGGAATTTTTTCCAGTGAAACAAACCTTAGTCTAGAAAATGTTGTTATATCGGAGAATACAGCTTTGGGGGATTTCGGTGGAGGAATTTATTGTTATGCATCCAATTCTAATCTGACTAATGTTTTGATATCAAATAATACAGTTGTTAATAAAGGTGGTGGATTATGTTATAGTCATGAATCCATTTCGAATCTGAAGAATGTTACGATAACTAATAATAATGCTCAAAATGGTGGTGGAATATATTGCTTTGATAATTCAAGTCTGAATTTAGTTAATTGTATTATGTGGAATGATACTCCAGAAGAGATATATTTTAGTTCTCAATGGGAACCCAATACAATCACAATTTCCTATTCCGATATTGAAGGTGGAGAAGCTGGAATTGTAACAAATAATAATGGATCAATTTACTGGCAGGAAGGTAATATAGAAGAAGACCCATTATTTATCGGAACAGGAGAACATCCTTATTCGTTTCTGGAAGATTCTCCCTGTATCGATGTAGGAATTCCTGATACTACCGGATTGAATTTGCCACCTTGGGATATAATAGGTAATCATCGTATCTGGGATGGAGATGAAAATGGAAGTGCTATCATTGATATGGGAGCTTACGAATACGGTGCTCCAGCTTATGTTGATATAGATGACAATGTAATTATTCAAACTTCTGAAGTCTCTTTACATCAAAACTTTCCCAATCCCTTCAATCCAACGACCACAATCTCTTTCTCACTTCAAAAAAATAGTAAAGTAGAATTATCCATCTACAACATCAAAGGGCAGAAGATAAAATCACTTTTAAGCAATCAAACAGCAGTAGGAGAGCATTCAATAGTTTGGGATGGGAAAGATGCTTCTGGTAAGAAAGTTGGTTCAGGTATCTATCTATACAAACTAAATGTGAATGGTAAAATTGAAGCTGTTAAGAAATGTTTGTTATTGAAATAAAAGATGCTGCTAACAAGCGTGTCAGTAAAGTATCACAGCACACGCAGAACATTAAAAGCAACTAAAAGAATGGGAGGAGAAAATGTTTAAGTGGATAATTATTTTATTTTTAATTTCTTCACCTTTATTAGGTCTGGAGTGGATTAATGTATCACCTTTTTCAGATAGTTTAACTTCAATTTCCGGATGCTTCATTTCTGCTGATGAAGGGTGGATATTTGATAAGAGACTCGATGCTGATAGAGAACTTTATTATACTTCCAATGGGGGTGATAATTGGGAACTCATTTTCACTTTAACTAATTATTATGCTCGATTTTTTTCTATTTCCATGACTGATCCTTTGAATGGTTGGCTCGCCCTTACAAACGATTATAATAGTTATATTAGTTTTTTTAAAACAAGTGATGGAGGACATACATGGCAGAATATGCAAGATTTTATTATTGATATTGAAGATGTTTCTTCTTATCATTTTATTGATGATAACATTGGATTTATCAGTACATGCGTATATACAGATTCATTACCAAATCTCTATAAAACAATAGATGGAGGATATTCTTGGGAGTCCATTGAAGTTCCACAAATGTATGTTCAGAATTATTCAGTAAATTATATGATAACAACTTTTTTCTTCTTAAATGATTCTATTGGTTGGGCTGGTTGCCATTATGAATGGACAGCAGGAAATGTTCTATATACTTCTGATGCTGGTGAAAACTGGAGTGTTATGGATAACTCTTTTTCAGAAGTGAGCGCAGTACAATCGGTAACTTTTATTACTGAACAAATTGGAGTTTTACTTTGTTATGGTTGTCTCTTCCCTTATGTTCTATTGACAACTGATAATTGTGTAAATTACACTTGGTTAGATTTACCAGGATATGAAAATGCTTTAAATTTTCAAAACGATTCAACAATTTGGATTACTGTGGGCTCGGGAGGGATTTACCGGAGTACCGATTTGGGGGATACATTCATCTTAGAATATTTATCTGATTCTTATATAAATGACATTTACTTCTTTAATAATATTGGTTATTTCTTAGGTCATAACAATACTCTACTAAAATTTACTGATCAATTATATATTGATGATGACTTGCTTCCAAGCAACGATTATTTACTTAATACTTTCCCCAATCCATTCAACCCATCCACTACTATCTCTTTTTCAATACTTGAAGATAGCAAAGTTGAATTAAATGTCTTCAATGTAAAAGGACAGATTGTGAAAACTATCGTAAATAATAACCTAGCTACAGGTGAACATATATTTACTTGGAATGGTACTGATAACTCGGGAAAAATATTGAGTTCAGGGATATATTTTTATAAATTGAATATTAATGATAGAATAGAAGTAATGAAAAAATGTTTACTTTTAAAATGAGCAAGATGCTTTTAACAAGCGTATCTGCAGAGTTCCACAGCATACGCCAAACATTATTTCATCAAAATCATTCATGCTTTTCCTCTCATTTTACTGGAATTGTATAGAATTGTTTATCGTCAGGATCTTGGAACATAAACTCATCTATTTCTAATTTGATCAGAGTGAAATCGTCATCATCCGGTGATTCCCAATAGTTGTTGAAGAATGGTATTTTTTCAGAAAGTTTATTTCTGATTTTTGGATCAATTATAATCAAAGCTTTACCATTTCCACGGATCGAGCCAAGATTTTTTTTCCTTTCAGTTAAGATGCAGATTTCGATTAGATTATTATGTTTGATTTCCTGTACTTTCAACCGGTTTGATTTGGAACAGCACCAGATCGTGTTTTCATAATAGATCAATGCCATGCAGCGCACATGTGGTTTGCCGTCTGAACAAGTAGCCAGATACATTAACTCACTATTGTTTAGATATGTAATTAATTTATTTTTATTCATATTTAAGAGCATCCACAGGGTTTGAATTTGCTGCTTTAAAAGCTAAAGAAGAAAACGTAAACAACGCAATAAACGCCGTAATAATAGTCGATAAAGCAAAATACCACAAATCCAAGTTAATGCGATAAGCAAAATTTTGAAGCCAATTATTCAGCATAAAATATCCTAAACTCCAAGCTATGATTGATGAAATACCAAGTAAAACAAAAATCTCTTTATTGAAAAGATGAACAATTTCCAAAGGAGATGCACCAAGGACTTTCCGAATTCCAATTTCCTTTGTTCGTCTGTTTGCTTCAAATGAGATGAGTCCCAATAATCCTAATCCCGAAATGATAATAGCCAGAATGCTGAAGATCGTAAATATCAGACTAAAGCGTTTGTCATTTTCATATTTTGTTTCAATGAAAGAATCCAAGAATTTTGCCCAAACTTTCTTTTCAGAGAATTCACTACAATCATCTTGAATAATATCAGTGACCTTTCCGATATCTTTACCAATTATTTTGACACTAATCTGCCATGCCCAATCCAGCTTATAGACAAATGCCATCGGCTTTATCGGAAAATGCAAACTTTGGAATGTGAAATCTTTTACAACTCCGACGATATTATTCCCATTTGAAGATTCAGAAAGCGGATCTTCCAAATTATAGGTTTTTACGAATGCTTCATTGATTATATAAGAATTCTTATCGGACTCCAGATTCGGATTAAAATTTCGTCCCTGAATAAATTCCAATTCCAAAAGCGGGATATAATCTTCATCACAGGGAACGCTGAAGAAATTCACGTGTTGACCGCTGTCCAGATTTCTTCCCCATTCCATACGAAAATTGCCGGGTAATGAGTGCGTTATCGCTACTTCTTTTATTTCGGTGTTTTCCAAAAGTTTTTGTTTCAGAGCTTCTCGGTGCTCTTTCAGTTCTGAGTTCATTCCGAAATACAAAATGTGCTCTTTATCGTAACCCAAATCTTTTTTTACCATATATCTCATCTGAGAGAAGATGATCAGCGTTCCCAAGATCAAAGAGATAGTAATCACGAATTGGAATATCATCAGAATCCGTCTGGAACGCAACCCGCGTTTACCTTTGATGTTCTCTTTTTTCAGGATAGCTATCGTATTGAAAGATGACATATAAAAAGCAGGATATAAGCCTGTAAGAACAGCAATAAGGATCATTCCTAAGATGAAGTATAATATTATCAAAGGATTCGCAAATAAATTTAATGCCAGATCTTTACCGATGATATTATTGAATTGCGGCAACAGTATCTCTGACAGAGCAATTGCAAGAACGAACGAAATAGAAGAAACCACAAAAGATTCACCCATAAATTGGCTTATGAGTTCCTTCCTGTTTGCTCCGTTCACTCTACGAATCCCGATCTCAATTGCTCGCAAACCCGCTCTTGCCGTATAAAGATTTATGTAATTTATCACTGCGATGATTAATGTAAGAAGTGCAGACGTAGCAAACATCAGCAAATATTGCATATTACCGTGCTTGCAATAATCATCTTTATTCAGGTCTTTGAAAAAATAGATGTCATACAAATGCCGTAAACTGAATTCCACTTCCTGTCTGTCCGGTTGCTGTTCTGCCATTTCTTTATTAAATGCCGAGTTGAAGACATCTACTGCTTTATTTGCATCTGCTCCGGCAGACAAACGAATATAAGTTTGATAATTCCAATTACTCCAGTTTTCAAAAAAACCTTCCTCTCCGCTCATTATCTTTCTGTTTTGTAGAGATGAAAGAGCAGCAAAATATAAATGTGAATTATCAGGAAAATCTTTGAACACTCCGGCAATAGTGAAAGTGAATTCATCATCCACCAATATCTGCTTGCCGATTGGGTTTTCTTCTCCGAACAGTTTCTTTGCTTCTGTTTCCGAAAGTAAAAGTTGTAATGGTTCTTCCAATGCCGATCTTCCGACTCCGCTGATCATCTCAATAGTAAAAATATCAAAGAATTCAGGTTGTGTGTATATCAAATCACGTATATATAGTTCACTACCATTCTGCAGGAATTTCAAAGTATTTCGCTCGGTAGGTGCTACAGCTTTCAAGTCCGGCATTTCTCTGCTGATTATAGGAATAAGCGGAGTCGGGACGTGAAACCAAGGTCCTGCTTCTATTCTGTAAATATCATCATAATGCTCATTGAATTTGTCCACACTAAGTTCATTTGCAACATATAAGCTAACCATTATGAAAGCTGCGATCCCGATAGCCAACCCGACGATATTAATTGCAGAAAATACTTTGTTTCGCATCAGGTTTCTCAATGCTATTTTCAAATAATTCTTGAACATACTTCACTCCTTATTCATACTTCAATGCATCCACAGGGTTTGAATTTGCAGCTTTAATTGTTTGATAACCGACCGTTACCAATGCAATTATTAACGCCAATAAACCAGAAATTATAAATAGCCAGATATTCATTTCTGCTCTATAAGCAAACATTTGCAGGAATTTGATCATGGCATAATAAGCAATAGGCCAGGCAATGAAATTGCCTAAAATTACCCATTTTCCAAAATCTTTGGAAAGCAGGATAACAATGGTAGAAACCGAAGAACCTAGGACTTTACGAATTCCAATTTCTTTGGTGCGTTGTTCAGTCATAAAAGAAGCCAGCCCGAATAAACCAAGGCAAGAAATGAAGATTGCCAGAATGGCAAAGTACTTAATAATAGAACCCATTTCGTAGAACTCATGATAGAGTTCATCAATATCTTCGTCGAGAAAAGAATACTGAAATTGGAAGCTGGATGCAAATTTATTAAACGTTTCTTCGATAAATCCAAGAGTTTCTGTAACATTATTGGGATTTATTTTGATAAACGCTTCACCTCTCCACCAATCCAGAGTAGTGATCATAATTGGTCCGATTTCATTTGTGAGTGTTTGAAAATGATAATCTTTTACCACGCCGATGATGATTCCTTCATTCTGTTCATCGTACATTGCAAATCTTTTACCAATTGGATCTTCCAATTGCATAAGTTTAATAGCAGCTTCATTAACTATATATGGGATTTCATCACCTTTTACGTATTTTTTTCTAAAATTTTCTCCCGCTACTAATTCTAATTCAAATACATCCAGGAATTCGTATTCAACCAGATAGAAATTGAAAAGAACACTCTCATCATCCGCTTTCCCTTCCCATAATGCAGGATTAACATTACCCACATAAGCTGGGGAAGTGGAAGCATTTGTAACTCCCAGAATTTTAGTGCTATTTCCCAGTTCTTCTTTGAAAGCTGTGAATGATTCTCTCAACTCTACATTCGTGGGAACAGTTACAATATAATCCTTAGTATAACCCAGATCTTTATTCTGAATATATTTTAATTGATTATAAACAGTAGCAGTGCAAATGATAAGAGCAATGGAAATTGTGAATTGGAAAATTACAAGAACTGTACGGAATTTGTTTTTTGTTTTTGGTGCATTACCACTTTTTAATACTTTGTTCGGTTTGAAGCTGGAAAGATACAGAGCCGGATAGCTACCGGATACAACTCCCACAAAAAGAGTGATCCCAATAAGGTTGAGGAAGAAGGTAAGATTGGATGGTTCTACCGAAAGTTCTTTACCTGCAAGCTGATTGAAGGCAGGTAAAAACAATTCTACTAATACAAAAGCAATTATCAAAGAAACGAAAGCTAACAGGATCGACTCGCTTAAAAATTGTGCGATCAATTGCTTTTTATCTGCTCCCACAACTTTACGTATGCCAACTTCTCTGGCTCGTTTTGCAGAACGTGCTGTTGTCAGATTCATAAAATTGATACAGGCGATCAGCAGAACTATTATACCAATAGCTGCAAAAATCAGAACAAAGATCAAACTTTCCGGATGTCCCAAAGGATTATAAAGATGAACTTTGTTTAAAGGTTGCAGAAGAACTGTATTTTCATTATCGGGTCGGTGTCTCACGATTGTATCGATGATCTTCTCTGAAAATGAAGAAAGATCTGTTCCATCCTGTAATTGCACATAACCGGAACTTTCCCAACTCCAACCGGTAATTTTTTTTTCACCTAATATCTCGAATGGAATGATCATATTGAAAATGATCGATGAATTTTGGGGAGGATTGGCAGCTATTCCCGTCACGGTGAAATCTATGCGGTCATTATATCGGATAACCTTTCCCATTGGATCTTCATTTCCGAAATATTTATGGGCGGTATCTTCCGTAAGAATTATGGAATGAATCTCTTTTAGAGCAACTTGCGGATCACCTTTCAACATCTCAAAAGAGAATATCTTGAAAAGTGAGGATTCTGTTAATAGAATATCTTCTAAATAAGTTTTATCTTCAACCTGCATCATTGTTCCACTAAGCGTTCTCAATCGAACATGATCTATGACTTCCGGATAATCTTCCTGCATTACAGGTGTAAGGGAATAAGGAATGGTTGGACTACCATAGGTTTCTCCATCGTTCCACACTCCCACTTGTATCACTCTAAATAAATTATCACCATTCTGATGGAAATTATCATAACTCATTTCATCTTGTACCCACAGAAGTAACAAAATGCAAACAGCCATTCCAATTGCCAATCCGAAGATGTTTATCAGACTCATACTTTTGTGCCTGATAAAACCTCTAAAGGCAATTTTCAAATAATTCTTAAACAATTTTCCTCCTACTCATACTTCAACGCATCTACTGGATTTGAATTTGCAGCTTTGATAGTTTGGAAACTCACGGTAAAGATCGCGATCAGAATTGATGAAATAACTGTAATATAAAAAACTTTATATCCCATATCTATGCGATAAGCAAAATTCTGAAGCAATTTATTTATGATGAAATAGGCAATTGGACAAGCAATAAGATTTGCAATAATCACCCATTTAGTAAATTCTTTGGAAAGTATTATTACAATATTAAGAACATTTGCTCCCAATACTTTTCTGATGCCGATCTCTTTCGTTCGCTGTTGGGTCATGAAGGTTGAAAGTCCGAATAAACCAAGACAGGCGATGAAAATTGCCAGACCCGTAAATAATTTTAATATCACTCCCATTTGCTGTTCGGAACTATACATTGCATTATAACGTTCATCGAAGAACTTGAAATCATGCTTCTTCTCAGGATCGAATTTAGACATGGTTTCTTCCAAATATGATATCGTATTCTCCGGATCTGTAGTATCAATTCTCACAACAAGTAATTCCAGATAATCTTTCATAACCATGAACAACATCGGCTCGATGGGATTATGAAGTGGTTTGAAATGGAAATCTTTCATCACACCTATGATCTGTCCCTCCATTCCCCAAATAGAATATGTCTTACCGACAGGATCTTTGATTCCCATCTGTTTTATTGCTTCCTCATTCAAAAGAAATCCGAAATTTGTATCATCAGAAAATTCCTGAGAAAAACTGCGACCCTCTGCCATTTCAATTTTAAATGTTTCGATAAAATTGTAATCTACAACATTGAAATGTACCAGGAAAGTATCTTCATCATTTTTTCCTTCCCAAACTCCACCGGAAGTAGAATTCATAATATTGTGCGGAAGTGACGATGTTGCTGAGACATTTTCCACACTGGAGTGTTTAAGAAGTTCTTCTTTCAATGCATCAATTTCGGTAAAACCACTAATGCTGGTATAAACGATCTGCTCTTTTGTGAAGCCGAGTTTTTTGTTTTTCATATATTGCAATTGTTTGGAGATCATCAGTGTGCTGATGATGAGAATGATGGATAGCGTCCATTGCGTTACTACCATGATCTTTCTGAATAACGAACCTTTTGAACCTGAAATTTGCGAACCTTTGAGAGCAGCTACAGGTTTGAAAGATGATAGTAGAAATGCTGGATAAATTCCTGTGAGGAAACCGATAGCTAAAACAAAAGCAACCAACCCGGATAGCATTGTAGGATCCAATAAATGAATGAGTGATAGTTCTTTGGCAGCAATATTATTGAAGGCTGGCAAAAACAATTCCGCCAGAACCAGGGCAGCTCCTAAAGCTATCAATAAAAGCAGCATCGATTCACCCAAGAATTGCAGAATCAATTGGCTGCGTTGGGAACCTACTACTTTTCTTAATCCAACTTCTTTAGCTCGTTTTGTATATCTGGCAGTAGAAAGACTTATAAAATTAACACTTGAAATAACAATAATGAAGATCGAAATGATGCTGAATAAAACAATGTATCTGAAATCTCCCATTCCACCATAATCTGCAACCAATCCTATTGAATGAAGATAAGTATCTGTGAATGGCTGCAAATACAATTCAGAAGATGATCCTTCAGCCTGTTCTTTAAGGTACATTTTTATTTTTTCAGAAAACTGCTCTTGAGAAGTATTTTCTGCTAATTGAATATAGGTGTAAATCGAGTTGCTGCCCCAATTATCTATATCGGGATTTCTATCAACCATAATTTGGAAAGGAAGAAGGTAACCAAAAGAAATATGTGAATTTATGGGAACATCACTTATTATTGCCGTAACTAGCAGATCCAAATCGTAAATTGAGACGTTTTGACCGACAGCTTCCGCATCACCAAATAATTTGTTAGCTGTTGTTTCAGTAAGAACGATAGAGTTTTTCTCTGATAATGGAGTTTTGCTGCCTTTGATTATCGGGAAACTGAACATCTTAAAAAAATCTTCATCAGCAAAGGCTCCATTGTTTTCAGTAAATTTTTTGTCTACCACTCCTATAACTTGAGCGGAACTCAGATTATATCTGGTAGCATATACGATTTCTGGAAAACTCTCTTTAATCGATTCTGCCAGAGGAACAGGAGTAACAGCAACTTGCATATTTTGCAATGAGTAACTCTGGTTCTCTAAAATCCTGTAAATGTTTTCGCTATTTTCATGGAATTTATCGTAACTGATCTCATCGAATATCCAAAGCGAAAGTAAGATTCCACAAGTTAATCCTATTGCCAGACCAATGATATTTATAGCAGAAAATACTTTGTTCCTCATCAGGTTTCTTAATGCTATTTTCAAATAATTCTTAAACATACTTCACTCCTTCAACTAAAAATCATTTCGGTTAATATATTTTTACCAAACAAAAAACCGCGGGTAAGTTTCCTCACCAATGGCAGGGAGTTATAACTTACAAATGGAATTCTTTCTTAATGTTTT
>JAGLPW010000157.1 GCA_023137125.1 Candidatus Cloacimonadota bacterium
CAATAAATTCTACCTTCACTGCGTGTGATATTTCGTTTATCAATATATTGCTCATTACCATATTTATATTCTTCACCATTTACATATACTAATTTACTCTTAACCTCAACAACATCTCCTGGCATTCCAATAACACGCTTAACCACGTTCTTCTTCTGATGCCATGTTGGAAGCCAACTTGTTTTATTCAAGTAGATCGGACCTAATATTTTTGCAAAATCCTCTCTCGGTTGTGGTTCTTCCGGATCGGCTGGATAATAAAATATTACAATATCTCCCTGCTCGGGGTCAGTAAAAAAATACTTCAATTTATTTCCTATAAGATAATCTCCAATGAGAAGTGTTTTTTCCATGGAAGATGATGGTATCTTGAAATTCTGGATCGTGTAATTCCTAATGAGCATTGCCACTACAAAGGCAAAAAGTATCGCTTCCAAATAATCTTGAAATATATTTTTTTTACGTTTTGGTTTTTTTTCTTTCTTTTTAAACATTATCTTTCCTATCCAATTTTATTAGAAGAACTTTCTCCATTTCTTGCTATTTGATGTCAAGCAAAAGCAATATGGTGTTATTTCCCTTCAATCACTTTTTTCTGGTATTTTATCAATTCTTTAATGCCTTTTTTTGCTTCTTTCAGCATAATTGCAAGTTCCTTATCATCGAATGGTTCAGCTTCCGCTGTTCCCTGAATTTCAATAAATTTACCACTTTCTGTCATCACAACATTCATATCCACATCTGCATTGGAATCTTCCTCATAGCAAAGGTCTACAACCGGCTTCCCATTTACAATACCCACACTTATAGCTGCCACCCATTCTTTAAACGGATCATTTTCTAATTGGTTACTTTCTTTCATTTTGCAAAACGCATCATAAAGTGCAACACAAGCACCTGTGACAGAAGCCGTTCTGGTTCCTCCATCCGCCTGGATCACATCGCAATCTATCGTGATCTGATATCCCGGAAATTTGTTTAGATCCACAACTGCACGCAATGAACGCCCGATAAGTCTTTGTATTTCTGCAGTCCTGCCTTTTATTCCTTTGTGCTCTCTTCGGAATCTGGAATTCGGGGCACCAGGCAGCATGCTGTATTCTGCTGTTAGCCAACCTTGTTTTGGTTCTGCATCTCGTAAGAAAGAAGGAACACCCTTCTCTACAGTTGCTGTACAAATAACCTTTGTATTACCAGTTTCAATGAGAACCGATCCGGCAGGATGCATTAAATAATTTCTTGTTATCTTTGTTTTTCTCTTTTTCATTATTATCCTCTTTAGTTGGAAGAAAATCAATTTTTATGCTCTGATGTCAAGTAGAGTCTGTGGTATTCGCAACATGCACAAAAATTGAGATTTAGTTGGAAGAAAAATGAGCAAATTATCCAAATCATTTATTGACACAAAACCATTAAATCCTAAAAATATCTTATGAGTTTAAGACGAAAATTTAGGAAAAACAAACATATCTATTTGTAAAAAAATCAAGGAGGAATTATGGGAAATCAAATTTCATTTAGTACACTGGGAAACGAATGCGTTCACAAATTTAGAGACAAAATAAATAATGCGGAAAATATTGTTGATCTCAGAAATCACTTTGCTTATACAGTTATTGACTTCTTAAATCAGATTTTTGAGAAAAGTCAGTTGAATATTGATGCTGATGATATAAAATTTAATCCTGAAAATAAGGATCTATATATTCTTAGTGACAGATTAACCAATGATCTTGAATTTAAAAAAATCTGGGATATTTCTGATCTGAAAAATGTTATCTATAAATTTGCTAAATCTGCTAATCATAGATATATTCACATTATCAAGCATAAAGAGAAGACCAATAAGAAGATAAGGAATTAAGAAAACATTTGATAAAGATAACTCCATGTATTTCTATGAAATGCATGGAGTTTTTTGTTAATATAACGGTATTTTTTACTCATCCCCCAACCCCTTCTCTCCGACATAGAAGGGGAGAGAATTATTTTTTTATAAAAGTTTTTTCAATTTTTCTACAACATCCTTAATGTGATAAAGAACTTCATCATTGGAAAATCTGATTACTCGATAACCGAGTAAGTTTATTATCTGTTCCCGCATCTTATCGTATTCCTTTTGAGTTTCATGAATTCCACCATCAATTTCGATAACAAGTTTTGGTTTATGGCAGTAAAAATCTGCAATGAAGAATCTGATTTGATCATTCCATTCAAATCTAATCGGATATTGTCTTAAGATCTTATATCCTTCGATCTGCCTATTTCTAACGACTTTCCAAAAAGTTTTCTCAGCTTTAGTTTGATTCTTCCTGAATCTCCTACAAACTTCTCTGATATCTTCTTGCATATTCTTTCATAACTTCTTATGTTCCTTCTTTCCGAGCGTAGCGAGAAGAGAAGGACAGTAGGATGAGTTAATATAACGGAACTATCTTATTGCCCGGCACTTTTTTAACAACATTCTTCAATTCTAAAGAAAGCAATATTGTAGAAATTTCACCAACCGTAAAACCGGTTTCAACTATCAGTTTATCAAAATGAGTTTCCGGTTTATTTTGTAGCAAAATTTGATATATTTGTTCTTCTTTTTCATTAATTTCGGGGAAAAACCTTTGCTGTTGATCCATAATAAGTTCATATTCTTCTAAAATATCTGCTGCTTTTGTTACAATTTTTGCACCCAGTTTTATCAGATAATTGGGTCCTTCTGCTTGAGGACGGTTCACATCACCTGGTAGGGCAAATACATCTCTGTTTTGATCCATGGCAAATTTTGCCGTGAGTAAGGCTCCGCTTTTTTTACTTCCTTCAATTATCAAACTGCCTAAAGAAAGACCGCTGATTATTCTGTTTCTGGTTGGAAAATTCCATTTTTCTGCTTTACTTCCCGGAATAAATTCAGAGATTAAAACACCGTTTTCTAAGATTCGTTCTGCTAATTCTCTATTTCTAGAAGGATAGATCTGATCTACTCCTGTTCCCATCACAGCATAAGTTCTAGCTCCACTTTCTAAAGCTGCCAGATGCGATATTGTGTCTATTCCATAAGCCAATCCACTAACGATTGTAAAGCCTGATCCTGCCAAATTCTGTACTATTTTCTTTGTCATCAGTTTACCATAATTGCTTGCTTTCCGCGTACCCACAACACCAAGTGCACGCCGAAAATCATCCTTTTTTATTGTTCCTCTATAAAACATGAATGGAGGTGGATCGAAGATATTTTTAAGTGGTCCGGGGTATTCATCATCTAATATTGAAACAAACTTTATATTGAATTGCTCAATAAGATCACAAATATTACCCCAATTCTCAGGTTCTTGTATATTAATAAGATGTTCTTTTGCCACCTCAGAAATGAATTCAATGTCATTAAATTTAGAAATGTCGTTAATAAAGTCAATCGGTTCTCCCAGAGTTTTTACAAGTCTTATTGCTGTTGCATGCCCAATATCCGGAGCAGAAAGAAGTTTGATCCACGCCTTTATCTTTTCCAGATTATTTTTCATAGATCTCTCTATTTACGATCTGTGGTGGTATTGTTCCCTGCCAGATGGCAATGGCATTTTCAACTGCGATAAATCCCATATTTGTTCTTGTTTCCACAGAAGCACTGGCAATATGCGGAGCTAAAACAACATTATCACAATCTATCAGCCCCTCAATTAACCTTGGTTCATATTCATACACATCCAGACCGGCACCTGCAATCCAATTTTCTTCTAGAGCCTTTAATAGCATTTTTTCATCAATAACTGCACCTCTGGAAGTATTGATAAGAATTGCTGTTTCTTTCATCATTTTTAGTTCTTTTTCTCCGATCAGGTGTTTCGTTTTTGGTAACATAGGAACATGAAGTGAGACAAAATCAGATTTTTTAAGCAGTGTCTCAAGATCAACCTTTTCTACTGTGATCGTATCCTCAATATGTGTGTTATTATCAGAATATAAAACTTTCATGTTAAATCCTGAAGCACGTTTTGCAACTGCAATTCCAATTCTTCCTGCACCAATTATTCCAAGTGTTTTCCCATAGATATCCGCACCTAAAAGTAATTTTGGACCCCATCCTTTGAATTTGCCATCACGTACAAATTTATCTGATTCCACAATTCGTCTGGCAACACTAAACATTAATGCCCAGGCCATATCAGCCGTTGTCTCGGTGAGAACTCCAGGTGTATTGGTAACCGGAATATTCAATCGTGTTGCACATTCAACATCGATATTATTAAAACCAACTGCATAATTTACAATTCCTTTCAGATTTGGATTACAAGAGATAATATCTGAATCTATTGTGTCTGAAAGCAAACATAAAAGTATATCACATTCTAATGTTCCCCGCATTATTTCTTCTTTGGAAAGCGCTTTATCTTCCGGGTTTACGTTCACAACGAAATGAACATTTAGTTTTTTCATTACGAGCTCGGGCAACATTCTTGTTACAAATATTTTTGGTTTCATCTTTTCTCCGTGATATTAATTTAATTGAAGTTCTTCAAATATCTTTTTTGCTTTTCCAGACAATAATAAGTAAGCATTTTGCATAGCTTTTTCTTTGGAAATTCCTTTCTCACATAATTCTAACATATACGGAAATTCCTGTTTATATTCTTTTTTTGCTTCTTCTGTTATGTTTCCAAAAATCCCAATAATGGTTTTATTATATTCTTTTGCAATTTCAGCGATCTTATATGGAATTTTACCAAATTTTGTTTGAGAATTTAATTCACCTTCACCTGTAATGATAACATCTGCATTTTGAATTTTGACTCTCAGATTTGTGGTATTTATGATAAATTCACTTCCCGAAACAAAATGAGATTTAAATAGAAGAGAGAGTCCTGCTGCTAATCCACCTGCTGCTCCGCTTCCTGCAAATTTTGCAATATCGATTCCCGTATCTTTTCTCACAATTCGAGTAAAATGTTCTAAATTATCTTCCAGAATTTGCACTTCATTTTTGGATGCTCCTTTCTGCTGACTATAAACCTTTGCAGCTCCATTGTCCCCGAGTAATTTATTCGACACATCACACATAAAGGTCAAATCAATATCTTCATATATGTTTAATGTTGAAATATCAATTCTTTGCAGATCTTTCAAATGGAGCCCACCAGCTTCGATATTTATCCCATTCTTATCTAAGAGTTTTGCACCTAAAGCCTGTAATGCTCCTGTTCCACAATCGGTAGTTGCACTTCCACCCAAACCCAAAATTATCCTGGTAAATCCTCTCTCAATAACTTTTCGTATTAGTTCACCTGTGCCATAAGTTGTAGTGTAAAGCGGGTTTCTTTTTCCTTTTGGAATGAGGAGCAAACCGGAAGCTGATGCCATTTCAATGATCGCAGTTTTATTATCTTTAAGAATGCCAAATTCGGCTTGGATCTTCCTGCCTATCGGGTCAGTGACAAAATCCCTCATCTTGGTTCCACGATCAGCAGAGATCAGACAATCAACAGTTCCCTCTCCTCCATCAGCCATTGGGATTATCTCCATTTCAAATTGTAAATCTTTAATTCCTTCTGCAATAGCATCTGCCGCTTGTATAGAAGATAGACTTCCCTTGAACGAATCGGGAACTATCAGGATTCTCATACTCTATTTATTCTTTATCCAATTTTGCTAATATTTGATGTAATTTAATAATTAAGTCTCTCATATTTTCACCTGAAACTGAAGATATTGAAATGATATTCTCATGTAATTTGGTTTCAAATTCATTTTTTAATAACTTGTAGAATTCATCTTTTTCTTCTTCAGGAATTGTATCCATTTTACTTAATGCAATAAGATGTGGTTTTTTATCCAAATACGGATCATAAAGATGTAATTCTTTCTTCAGAACCTGATAATCATTAAACGGATCCGCTGAATCTATATCAATAAGAAAAAGCAAAATTTTGGTTCTTTGAATATGTTTTAAAAATTGATCTCCCAA
>JAGLPW010000158.1 GCA_023137125.1 Candidatus Cloacimonadota bacterium
TCGAAATCACTAACCTGAACCACACCTAAAGAAGGTGCGAGAGTTGTGAATTCATAATCTGCCACTTTGGGACGAGCTGAAGAAACTTTACTTAATAGAGTTGATTTCCCTGCATTGGGAAATCCCACCAGACCAACATCTGCCATTAATTTAAGCACAAGTTCAAGTTCACGGAATTGACCATCACCACCGGGCTTAGCGTATCTGGGGGCTTTGTTGGTAGCACTCTTAAACCTGGTATTACCTCTTCCTCCATTTCCACCTTTGGCAAGAAAGATCTTGTGTCCATGACTCAATACTTCACCAATCTTTTCATGTTTCCCATCGGTAATATCAAATATTTCTGTCCCCAGTGGTAAATCTAAAAATCTATGTTTCCCACAAGCTCCGGTTTTATCACTGCCCTGCCCATGCTGACCTCTTTCAGCTTTGAAAAGTTTGTTGAAACGATAAGCAATAAGTGTGTTAATATTCTCATTCCCAATTGCCAGAATATCTCCACCTTTTCCACCATCACCACCATCAGGGCCACCTTTAGCTACGAACTTTTCTCTTCGAAAGCTAACACAACCGCTTCCGCCTCTGCCGGATTCAACCTTGATTCGTGCAAAATCTATAAACATATATTTCCTATTAATAAGCTATTTATTTATATTTCATAATTTACTTGAACAACTATTATTTTAACCACTCTGAAGGTCAAGAAAAGTAAGAATCCAGCAACTGCCGGACATTTCGAAGGTTATTTTATCAACAACATTTTTTTATTTGCAACTGATTTATTATCAACTATTAATTTATAGAAATAAATACCTGAGCTAACCGGTTTGTTGTTTGAGTCGGAACCATCCCATATAATTTGATGAGGGATGAGGGATGAGGAATGAGGGATTGTGAATTCTTTTACTTTTTGACCTTTTAGATTATAAATCTCAAGATTTACAAACGAGGATGTTTGTGTTACTGAAAATGAGATCGTCGTGGATGGATTGAATGGATTTGGATAGTTTTGTAATTGGTAATCAGGTTTTATCAACTGGTTATTTTCTGCTGAAACATAAGGTTCTCCATTCAGGTTTTCATATGCTCCAATATCCGGATTTGACCCGACCGGAGCAGGACGTATTGTCCCTTCAATATCAAATTCAGGTGCAAAGTACCAGGTTCCATTTATTTCAATCTCTTCGATACCGGCACCAATACATAAGCTGGAATCCTGCAGATGAAAATCACCTGCTACTGGATTTACAAAAAGCGGATCAGCATCGATATTTCCTGTTCCGGGAAAACCACCTTGAATCAAACAATAATCAGCCGAATGTTCAATTTCTAGTTGAGGTTCACTATTGCCATATACAATGGAATTCACCAAATGAACATTCTCACCACCAATCAAACCTCCTCCGGAGTATTGATTATTATTATAACATATTGTTGAATTTAATATAATAGCATCAGAGCTTTGAAAATACAATGCTCCACCACCAAAACCTCCACATTCATTATTACTAACAATCAAATTCTCAAATATCAACGATTCACAACCACTTATAAATAATCCTGAACCATAAGCTTCGGTTTCGTTATGGATTATAGATAAATTTTTTAGAATCATATTATCACAATTCATCAGGTAAAGTCCTCCGCCAAATCCCGAAACGGGAACTACATTATTGATAATAATCATATTGTTTATAATAGGAGAAGCGTTATGAATGTAAATACCAGCACCACTTGTTGCAAAATTAGCAGAGATTATCAAATTATGAAGATGTGGATTAGAGTTAAGAATACAAATTCCTCCACCGCCAGAAGATATAATTGTTTTCATACCATTCATGATTGTAAAACCGCAAAGAACAGCTGTAGAATCTTCACCACTCTCAAAGGTAACTACGCTTCCATTCTGATTTCCATCGATGATAGTCTGAGAAATATAGGAAGTATCTTGAGTAGTGTAGTATAATGAAGCAACCGTAATATTCTTTCCGTTAAAATTTATATTTTCAACATAAGTTCCAGGGTTGACTAAAACAATATCCCCATCTTCTACAGCATTTATTGCTTCCTGGATCGTGGGATAATTATCGGGAACATAAACAACATTATCCTCATAAGCACGTTTCAACGAAGGATCGCCCTGAATTATCATCCCATAAAACCAGGCTCGCTGCCACATCCAATCGTCTCCCACATCTACGGTAACTTCCCACCATTGCCGCAAGGCTTCACCTAAGGTTTCATCCAATCCGAAAGGTTCATAAAAATCTTCAAACCAAAGCATACTGCCGGTTTTGGTTGAACCAAGAGTTGCCAGGCCGTGATCGCTTCCATAAATATACATTGCTCCCATGTTATTGGATGTGGTAAATCTAGAATTAGAACAGGCGAAAAGATTGTAGTAATGTGCTGTTGGATTCACATCAGGGATTTCATAATTATTAACCAAGGCATAATTATTTCCGTTATTATAATAAAAATAATGTGCATTAGGGCCAGAATGAACATGGACTTGAATGAATTCATAATCGGCAATTAAACGATTATCTCTATAATCACCGGCATTAGTTTCTTCGATATCATTAACCAATTCCACAGAAGGATATGCTAGTTGCATTGCCTGCTGATATTCCGTTCCCCAATAACTCCAATCATCATCAATATATGCTAAGGAAGTTTCGTAACTGGTGATGATCCCTGACCTGAAAAGATGATTTTTCTGGAAATAGTCATTTATCAATTCTGCTTCATTATCAGGAAGCATGCTCATATTATCTGCAACTATTCTACCTATCCCGATTTCCGGGTGTTTATCTCCTTCATGATAATCATAGATTCCATTTGAATCTTCATCATCCCAGATTCCATCAATATCTGTGAAGTAAAGATCGCAGGGAAATTCTACCCATTCTTCACCGTTATCCTGAATTCCATTATTGTTCCAGTCTTCAAAAAGTTCAAACCAGGCAACCGGTAGATCTCCTATCAAGACAACATTTGTAACATCTTCCACCTGGGTATAAATTATTATCTGTTCTTTTAAATCTTCGTGTGAAGTTCCATCATATTCCAAAACAAAAGAATCAAAACTTTCATTAGCCAAATCTTCTTGATATATCTGAATTGATTGTTCAATATCTTCATAAAGATTATCATTAACAACAATTAGAAATCCTTCTTCTCGCTGGTTGGAAGACACTCTACTCACTTCATTAAAGTGTGTTTGCTGTTGTGGATGATCGGCAAGCCAGTCCTGATAAGTATCATATTGTGCATTTGGCTCAAGATCCCGGGTTACCGGCATATCTTTGTAATTTGCAAACAAACTGCACCCAATGGCAATGATAATGAGTATTAATAATTTCTTCATTTCATATTCCTAATAATAATTTCTATTTCAATAATAAACATCTTTTCTTCGCAATAGGTTTTCCGTCTACTTTTAATTGATAGAAGTATATTCCAGAAGAGACGAGTTGATCATTTGAATCGGTTCCGTTCCAAGTAATTGAAGATTGACCATTTAATATTGAATACTGCTGGATTTTTTGCCCTTTCAAATTGTAAATTAACAACTCAATATTATCTATTTCTTCGAAATTTAATTCAAACGAGATAGTTGTTGATGGGTTGAAGGGATTGGGATAATTCCGTAATGTACAACTTGCAATTGGCAGTTCATCATCGATGCCTGAGTTATTTATGATAGTTTCTTCAACAAATTCATAATTGTTATCGCTAAAACGAAATGTAGCTTCATCCCATCCGGAAGAACCGGTTACACTTTCAAAGATAACATTACCGGAATAATCAAAACTTTGCGGATTGAGCAGGAATACTTCTTGATCAACAATTACTTCCGCTGTTAATGGGAAATGTCCATTTTCATCATAATACTCACAGGTGAACAAACCACCATTTGTTCCATTCATTTCACTTATTTCCGGTAATATATTTACTATTGGTTCGATCTCATATTGATCTATGAATTGAAGTGAGATCTTCGCCAGATCTGTTATTAGGAATTCTGTTGGCAGTGTATATTTGGCGGTGAGCATTTCTACACCAATAGAATTTGTAATATTGGGCCAGTCACCAAAATTTTCATCACCGGTTAATGTTTCAATATCACAAGCCATCTGTAACTGTCCATCTACAACCTCTGTTTCAATGCTACCAATCATTTCAAATACTTCCAAACTAAATTCCGTGCCGCTTATCTTATAAAGTCCGGAACTCATGAGCATTGGGATATCACAGTATATCATGGCATAAACAACTGAATCGATGAAAACTGTTTCCGGATTGAGAATAGTGGTTACATAAAAATAATATGTGATAGGAAACAAACCGCCAACATCTAATGGAAAATCACCCGACTCACTGGTTAACCCAGCATAAAATCTTGTATCAGAATGGCCAAAATAATTTCCTGTAATATCAAGATTTGGAGATTCGGGATCGAGGTTATCACCAATGGGATCATCAGCGATAAATCCAAGTTCATCCTCTGGGGGGAATAGGTCATTCTGCTGATATGCCGGCATCATTCCAACCAGTGTATCAGTTTCTGTTCTGAATCTGCAATATTGTGTTTCAGCTGGAAGGGCAGGGATCGCAGCTTCATAAGTTAGTTCACTGAGATTGGTCATTTCGATATTTCCCCAACCAGATGAAGTTGAATAAAACATTTCTGTTTCTAACCCGGGAAGATCAATTGTTTCACAGCGAATATGAATTTCATCATTTTGAGTGTATGAGCTGTTTCTTATGTTATTCCAAAACGAAAGTACCGGAACCTGAGCCTGCAAGAAATGAGCTAATAGAAGTATTAAAATTATTATATATTTCTTCATAAATATTCTTCTAATGAGTTTTTGGTAATCTCCAGATTGATTTAATTCCCGCCAAGTTACATTTTTCCGCGAAGTCTTGACAAAAAAGGTGAATTAAAATTTTCTTTGATTTGTAATAAACAGGAGAGAATGTGGATAAAATTAATAATAATCGTAATTTCATGAAATCAAATTATAAAGATATGGAAAATATAGTAACAGATCAGATGAAAGATCTTCCGCAACCTCCTTTGCAAAAGGGATATGAAAAAGATAGTGAAATCATCGATCTCATTCCGATAGAAAAAGTTAAAATTATAAATGATAATTTAATCCAAAATATTGGGAACAGAAAAAGTCATCGTCAGTACAATGATAAACCTTTAACATTAGAGGAACTATCCTTTTTGCTATGGGCATCGCAAGGTGTGAAGAGTGTTTATGAACGAAACAACAAATCTTATGCAACTTTCCGCACTGTTCCTTCGGCCGGCGCACGTCATCCATTTGAAACTTACCTTCTTATAAATAATGTTACCGGATTAAGAGAGGGATTATATCGTTATCTTGCGATTGAACATAAATTAATATTTATAAGTGAATTGAAAAATCAAAGTGAAAAGATCATCGAGGCGACTCTGGGACAGAAATTTACAGGAACAGCTACTGCAGTTTTTATTTGGAGCTGTGTATCTTATCGTGGAGAATGGCGTTATAATATTGCCGCTCATAAAGCTATGCTGTTAGATGCAGGTCACATCTGCCAAAACCTCTATCTTGCCTGTGAAGGTATAGAAGCAGGAGCTTGTGCAATTGGAGCTTACGATCAAGAAAAAATTGATAACATAATTGATGTTGATGGTGAAAATGAGTTTTCGGTTTATCTATCTCCTGTTGGAAAATATTAGAAGGATCTTAGATTTATGAAAGTTGATAAAGATAATGTTTTTACAGTTTCGGAAGTAAATCGTCACATCCGGAATGTAATTGAGAATAATATTCCCAATCTTTTTGTAGAAGGAGAGATCGCTAATTTCACACATCACCGTTCGGGGCATATATATTTTTCTTTGAAAGATGAAAAAAGTACTCTGCGATGCGTTTTCTTCAAAGCAGCAAACCTCTCACTAAAATTCCAACCCAAAGTTGGAGATAAAGTGATCTGTTTAGGAAAAATATCAGTTTATGAAAAAGGTGGAAACTACCAACTAAATGTGAACAGAATGCTACCTTCCGGAATTGGTGAATTACAATTAAAATTTGATGAATTGAAACGCAAATTATCTGAAGAGGGTTTATTTGATAATGAATATAAAAAGGCAATTCCAGAATTTCCTGAATCTGTGGGAATAATTACTTCTTCCACAGGAGCAGCAGTTGAAGATATCCGCAATGTAATTTCACGACGTTATCCAACCAAGATCTATCTTTATCCGGCTACTGTTCAAGGTGATAATGCCGCTAAAGAAATTATAGCAGGAATAGAATATTTCAATACTGAATTCCCTGTTGATGTACTGATAGTGGGACGTGGAGGTGGTTCACAGGAAGACCTCTTCTGCTTTAATGATGAGAAACTTGCCAGAAAGATATTTGCATCTAAAATTCCTGTTATCTCTGCCGTTGGTCATGAAATTGATTTTACGATATCTGATTTCGTGGCTGATCTAAGGGCTCCTACACCATCTGCAGCAGCTGAACTTGCTGTGCCAGACAGAAGAGAACTTGCAGATAGAATTAATAATTTATTAAGTAATCTGCGTTATACTACCCAACATTATTTCACTTCCAAAAAACTTGAAATTCAAGAACTGGAAAATGCTTTAGATCGAGCGCATCCAAAGAACATTATAAAAGACCTGCAAGCAAGATTAGAACTAGTAGTAATGAAACTGAACAGCACAACTTATAATATGTTACAAACAAAAAGAAATAACCTGGAAATACTATTTAATGAACTGAGAGAGCTATCACCTCATGAAGCATTGAAGCGTGGCTACAGTCTAATTCGAAAAGAGAAAAAAATACTGAATTCTATTAAGGATATTAATATTTCCGATAGATTACAATTGATATTAACTGATGGTAAATGTTTAGCAGAGATAGTTGGAAAACAAAAAAATATTACAATAACCAAAAAGAAAAAGAAATGAAAAAGTTATTTATTCCTCTTATTTTATTCATTAGCATTACATTGAATGCGCAGATTCGCGCAATGTGGGTTCCCATCTGGGAAATTACTACACCAGAAAAAGCAGATAATGTAATAACTGATCTAAATAAAAATAATATAAATCAGCTTCTGGTTCAAATTCGATATCGCGGTGATGCGGCATACACACCAAATAAATTATCAAATTTCTATGAAAATAACGAAAAACAATATCATGCAATTAAAGATTCTCTCTTTGATCCGCTTGAATATCTTTTAGAAAAGAATACAAATCAAGATTTAGAAGTCCATGCTTGGGTTACTACCTTTGTAATTACAGGACATAAACTTGAGAAACTACACCCTGAGCATATTTATTTCACAAATCCCCAGTGGGTTACTTGCGATTTTTCTCAAGAGATAATGAATTATCAAAGTTATATGGGAGCGTATCTCGATCCAGGTATTCCGCAGGTTCAAAAATATACAAAAAATGTAATTCTCGATCTGGTTTCAAATTACAAAGTTGATGGAATTCATCTGGATTATATTCGTTACCCTGATTCTCATTATGGCTTTTCTGAACTAGCTCTTCAGGCTTATAGAAAAGATGTGAAATTTCAGGATGCTGATGCCTGGAAGCAATGGAAAGAAGATCAGATCACAAATTTCATGAAAGAAATATATTCCAATGTAAAAAAAATATCTCCCGATGTTCAGGTTACTGCAGCAGTAATTTCCAATCTGGATGAAGCGGAAAGATATTCTCAAAACTGGATAAAGTGGCTGCAGGAAGGATATTTGGATAAAGCATATTTAATGGAATATTCTACATCAACTTCTACAATCGAAAAACATCTCAATTTTCTTTCCAATTATGATCTGAATGAAAAAATAGTGGTGGGTTTGCGCTGCTGGAGTACTGCTTATAAATATCCTGCTTATAAAATTAATGAAAAAATAAAGCTGGTGAATAAAAAGCATTTTAAGGGTTATGCTTTGTTTAGTTATACCGGTATTAGAGAATCTGATTATTTTAAGAGTTTAAAAATAAAATAGGGAACTCACCCCCGGTCTACGCCAAGGCTACGCCCTGGCAGGCCGACCCTCTCTTAAAAAAGAGGGGAGAAAGAAAAAAATACATTTAAAGGAGATTTTATGCGTGTAGATAAATTATTAAACAAATTATGCCTGATAAAGACCAGAAGTATTGTTAAAAATGCCTGTGATAAAAAACTTGTGAAGATCAATGGAAAGATAGCTAAAGCAAGTGCTATGATAGTTGATAATGACATAATTGAATATGAACTTTACGGATATTATAATAAAATTAAAATTACAGAAGTGCCTAAAGGTAATGTTTCAAAAGTAAAAGCACCCGAATATTATGAAATTTTGGAAAGAAGTAAATTAGAACTATCTTAACTCAACTAACACGACTCGGGTTCTGTGAACTCGAGTCGTGTTAGAAACAATAAAAAAAGCGTCCGATAACTCGGACGCTTTTTTAAATTTTAACAAATATTATTTGTCGTAATTATTCGTCGTAGGTTTCCATCTCATTTTCCAGTTCGCCAAAAGCTTGTGAAGCTTTGAATTGATTGTACAGAGCTTCTTCATTTTTGATCTGGTTCATAAGATTTTTGTTAACTGCTTCTTTAGGAACGCTAACGCGTACAAATGTCTGGAAACGGTTTTCATCAGTAACAATTGTTTCCTGTTTTGTTACCATCACATTTGCAAACTTTGCTTTAGCAACAGCTTTTACAACTTTACTGGTAAGAGCGAGAACTTGAGGATTATTTACACCGGCTTCTTCTTCATAGTTCTTAACCATACCTTTTACATAAGTTTCAACATATTGAGCTGCCTGCAGCATTGCATTTGCATAAGCTGCATCGTAAGATGAATTTTGTGAAACTTTAGTAGCCATTCCATAAGTTTGAACGTATTCGGCATTATCTTGATCTTGCCACCATTCCGGATAGTAAAGTTTCTTAACACCTTTACCTCCACCCTTTCCACAAGCAGTTACAAGAAGCATTACAACAACTAACACTGCTAAGATTTTCAATAATTTCATATTCCCTCCTCCATTTTTTATTTTTATCAGTGAATGCTTATGGCATCCTTCACATATTCGATTTTATTTATAGGAATAATAGCATGTTTTTCATTAATTTCGAAAACGTGCCAACAATTGCCCCGAAAATTATGAGGAACTTCAAAACTGGCAAGTAATTTATTCTGACCGTATACAAAAACCTGTGCATTACTTCGTGAAAGGTTTTTACTTCGTTTACTATTTCTATTAGTATAATCATGTACAGAATATCTATAATTGCCAACAGCAGATTTATAAATAGTCACTGTTTCCGGTCCGTATTTATCCATATCGTCTCTATCTAAAAAGTCCTTCCCGCCAATAGAATATCTGTTTCTATACCATATATGGAAGTCTCCGCCTTCCGGATTGGGTCCGGAAAGATGAGCATCAAGATCCCTCGGTCTGCTTCCCCAGGTAAGAACAATGCGGAACTCTTTGATCTCAGGTGAAAGAGCGCACACTATCTCTCTTGGCATTTCATCTGCTCCCATCCGCACATTTGCATATGTACTGATGTATCCCTCTTTGGAAATATCAAGTTTGTATTGCCCTATTTCCACCTCAAATATGAATATCCCTGTTTCATCGGTTATAGTCTGCCGGGTTTGTTTCATATAATCTGTAATACTTATTTTTGCTTCTTTAAGTGGATCACCGGTAACAGCATCTACTATACTTCCAACAATTATTCTTGATTTTGGATAGTACTTGATCTCGCGATCAACTTCTCCTTCAGCTGCATCAAGTGTAAATACCTTACAAGCCAATCCGGAACCTTGTGGAACTTTGATCAGATCTATTAACTCACCATCTTTAAAAACAGAGATCATTGGTTTACTCATACTTATTAAGGTTGGGTCGCTGTTCATGTCGTCATCTGCAAACTTGTCTTTTATCCAGAATGTAAAGTATCCTTCATCACTATTTATTTTAAAAACCTGTTGAGCATCTGTAGACATGCCCTCACCAACAGATATCAATTTGCCATCCAAAGCTTCTGCAGCTCCACCTCCACTCAAGAAAGCATGTTCTTCTCCAATCGAGCCGCTGATGAGCCCATTACATTCACCTTCGAATTCGTCCCAACTAAGATTTATCTGATATTCTGCAGCGAGTAAAAGTGAGTTAATAATTATTAATACTATAATAAATTTTAATTTCATTTATTCTCCTGCACAGAAAATCGAAATTTGAAACAACATCGTCAAGAAAAAATGTTTTTTACTTGGTAGATATTATAATTCTATGTCTTCTTCAAAACTGCCTATTATGTTCTCAACTCTTATTATTTGAATGAATCCGACTCCCTTTTTATCCAGATCGATTCCATTCTCTTTGAGTAGTTCAGCAAGTTTATTGGCTGTGTTTTTATTTTCAATATGAGCTAAAATAACATTTGATTCTTTGTTTTTCCCCTGAGCCATATAGCTTAATCCGGCAAAAACCGGCATTTCATATGCCAATTTTCTTGCCATTGAAGTGGAGTCTAATATGGATGCGTTAGTAATTCCAACCTCTATCATAGAATTCATTACATCATCTGCTTTATCAACATTATTCAAAGTCATAATTAAAAGGTATTTCTCCTTTTCAATCGTACTTACTACTTCATCATCATATTGGTTAAGAATTGCTATTACATCATCTTGTGTCTTACAATTTAGAAGAGCTTCTCTGAATTTCTTTTTCTTCAATAAGCGGTTCGATTGCGCCAGAAGTTGCAAATATTCTTTGTTCTGAGATTCTGCACATCCAAAGAAGAAGATGATCTTGGCTGGTCCCATTTCCTTATTTTTATAATCTATTCCATTAGTAAAAATTATAATGGACATAAATAGTTTATCTACAGATTCACTTCTGGCATGAGGTAGTGCAATTCCGGGGATCAATTCTGTATTAGCCATATTCTCTCTGTCATTTAAAGCTTTGAGAAATTGTTTTTGATTTAGGATATAGTCATGATTGTATACGTGATTTGCCATCGCTTCAAACAGATCTTTTTTGTTGCTGATTTCCGGATTGATAATGATCAATTTTTTATCAATAATATTTTTCCACATACATCTACTCCTTACAAATAATCATGATTATACATTTTATTAAAAAGAACTTTTCTGTAATTTAGTGAAACTAAATTTCAATAATAACGGTGTAAACAATGCACTAACAATAACTAACAAAATTGTTGCTGAAAGTATATCCGTTGAGATCACACCTTTTACCAACGCCATATTAGCAACTATCAAAGCAACTTCTCCACGGGGGATCATGCCCGATCCAATACGGAAAGAACGAACTGCATCAAATTTAGTGAACCTTGCTCCTAACCCACTTCCTATCATTTTTCCGAATATTGCCAATAAAATGAAAAGAATAAGGAAAATGGGAGCTGCTTCAATTTCAAAAAGATTGAACTGTAAACCTATACTAACAAAAAAAACATCTACAAAAAATGATTTTCCTATATTTGTTATACCTGTATGAACCGCATGTTTGTGTTGTGTCTGCCCCAAAAAAAGACCTGCAAAATATGCACCTGTAATTGCTGCAAGTCCAGCCATCTCCGCCAACCATGAATAGAGCAATACAACAGCTATAGCTAACGAAATAACAACATTATCTAATAATATCTTCTTTAGATTTAAAAAGAAGGGTTGAAGAATAAATATTCCAATTAAAAATGCAACAATGAAAAAACCAAATATCTTAACTAGCGAGACTGTAAAGCCTGCTCCCGATTCACCTGCTCCGGAAGTAAAACCAAAAATAAAAGTAAGAAGTAAGATCCCCACAATATCATCAATGATGGCAGAATTAACTATACATCTTCCTTCAATTCCTTTTAATTTTCCCAGATCCAGAAGTGTCATCACACTCACACTCACACTTGTAGCAGTAAAGATCACTCCAACTATCAATGCTTGTGAAATATTGTGATTCATAAAATAGATAAGTGTAAAACCTAAGGAAAACGGGAGAATAATTCCGCCAAAAGCCGGTAATAACGCTTGTTTAGAGTCTTCCTTTATTCGCTTAATATTAGTGTCTAATCCTGCTTCAAAAAGTAGGAATAAAACTCCCACCTTGGCAATCCAGTTAATAACTTCATCCGGTTCAATAAAATGAAATAAGGTCGGACCCAAAATGATGCCAAGTAAGAGCATGCCAACAACGGGTGGTTGCTTCAGCTTTCTGGCAACTGCACCAAGTATCTTAGAAAAAAATATGATGATCGCCAGATGAAGCAGTATATGATTTTCCATTATTTGTTTATTATATTTTGTTGATCTAGATGCTGTTGATATGTTTGGTTAAATTCATGTCGTCCAGTGCCATTTGCAAAGAAAAAGAAAAAATCTGTTTCAGCAGGTTCAAGAACAGCTTGTATTGCACTGATAGCCGGGCTGCAAATTGGTGATGGTGGTAATCCAAAATTTTTGTATGTATTATAAGGGGAATCTATTTTGAGGTCACGATAATAGATTTTCTTACGGATCTTCCCTTCCAGCTCAAGAGCATATGCAACAGTTGGATCTGCCTGGAGTTTGTAGTTATATTTGATACGATTCAAATAAACACTCGCGATCGTTGGCTGTTCATCTCTGAATCTTGCTTCTCGTTCCACTATAGATGCCAATACAAGTGTCTCATAAAAATCCAGATCTCTATTTGGAATAAAATCAAATTCCTGAGTTTGAGAGAAAAATTCTTGCACAAGTATTTTTATAATGTATTGCTCACTTACTTCATATGGAAAATGATATGTCTCCGGATAGAGGAAACCTTCTAATGATGATACGGAAAATCCAGTTAACTTTCTAGCAAAAAGAGAATCGTTACAAAGAGTAACAAATTTATCTTGATCTACAAAGCCGTACTGAGAAAGGACTTTAGCGGTTTTCTTGACCGTTAATCCTTCTGGAATGGTAACTTTACGAAGTACAACCTTGCCCAATTCTAAAACCTCTACAACATCAGGAAGAGATAATTTCCCGGAGAAATGATATTTTCCAAAACTCAATGTTTTATCCATCTCAGTAAATTTCACATACAAATAAAAAACTCTTTTGCTGTGAATTACATTCTTTTCATAAAGCTTTGCAGCAATAGAATGTGCCGATTCACCCTTAGAGATATCAATAAGTACTTCATTAATTTTTTTTGGTATGATCACAAGAGAAGTTGCATATAAAGCTGAAAGTGCGGTTAAAATTGCTAATGCAATGATTATTTTTCGAGCTTTATTCATGCCTAATTTTCCATATAACTTTTTAATATAATTGATGCTGCCACCTTATCTATAACTTTTCTGCTCTCAGCAATGCTATAGCCCATTTGTTTAAGTTTTTCATTTGCCTCAACTGTAGTGTATCTCTCATCCCAGAAGATTACCGGGATATCGACATTACTCTTCAAAATTACAGAAAATTCACGAACTTCCAGAGTTTTTTTTGTATCTTCTCCATCCAGATTTAGAGGTAAACCCAGAATGATCTTTCCCACTTCTTCAGTTTTTATAATATCCTGAATTTGGTAAATCGTATTATCGTCATTAGAAATCACCTTAAAGGGTTGTGAAATTATCTGAAGAGGATCGCTGAGAGCGATACCAATTCTCACCTCACCAAAATCGATTCCCATTAGCCTAAATAAAACCATAATAAACAATTACGCTGTAAACAAAGTAGACAGGGCAATCTATCAAGAGGATGTACTCTTGTCCTCTTTTACTACTGTTTTACCCTTTTCTGTTTCCTGAAGTTCAATAATCTGCTTTCTTTTTGCTTCGATCTGCTCTTCCAAAAGCTTGATTTTATCTAATCTTGTACTAATTTCAGGAAATCCAGAAAATTTCTTTTTATTTGAAACAACAAATTCACCTATCTCAGTTTTATGGTCTTTTATTTTTCTTCTAAAATTGCTTATTTTAAGCTTTAATGCTGAAATTTTGCTAACTTCTTCAAGCTTATCAAAGACCCTTGATAATGCTATATTTGCGTCTCTTCTTATATTATCAAAAAAAGATTTTTTATCCAAATCTCCCCCCTCTCATGTCTTGAATTTCCAAATAATCTATTTTTTGTCAATTGTAAAATACAATATAAAATTAGATATGATAAATAAATTAAAAAAATGATACTTTTTTTGTGAATTGGTTTCATTATTGCTTCATTAAAAATATAAAATTAAATCATAAGGAGAAATAAAAATGAAAAAGATATTTTTCGTAATTTTTGTATTAATAATAGCCTTTGCATCTGCAAAAAGCTATGAGATCACACTTTCTGATAATGAAAGTGCAGTTGAAATCTCTGAAAACAGTTATCAGAGATTGGAATTGTTGTTTAATTTTGAGGGGATTAACACTTTTGAAGTTGAAACCACAGAAGGTGTTTTCAGCGAGTTGATCATTCCCGGTACTTATTCTACTTTAGAAATTGGTGCACCAAAACTGCCATCAGCAAACGAATTGATCGTAATTCCATTTGGTGCTGAAGTTTCTGTACGAGCTTTGAGTTATGAGGTTTCGGAATATCAATTAAGTGATTATGGTATCATGAACTTGATAATGCCAGTGCAGCCTCCACTTTCTAAAAGTCAAAATCCGGAAGATGTAGAATTTGTTTACAATGAAGAAATGTATATGCAATTAAATCGTACTGAACTTGTAAACGTTGAGATTTTAGGAGTTATGCGAGGAATTCGTCTTGCACGCTTAACTGTAAATCCAATTAATTATGATGCTACAAGAGGAACAATTGAAGTTTATAATAATATTGAAGTAGAAGTAACTTTTGTAGGCAGCAATGAATATTTAACGGAATATAAAAGAATATCAACTTACTCACCCTACTTTGAAGCAATTTATCATAACATCATCAATAGTCGCGATTATGAAGATCATCCAGATCTGACTACATATCCACTTAAAATGCTTCTAATTGCTGATGACATGTTTGAGAGTAACGCTCTATTACAAGAATATATTGAGTGGAAAACAAAGAAAGGTTTTACAGTTGTAGAGAATTATGATCTTACTACTTCAGCTGCAATTCAAAGTTGGATTCAAGCGGAATATAATCAAGATATGGTTCCAAGCTTTATTGTGATTGTTGGTGATACTGGTCAAATCCCTGCATCTGCAAACGGTTCACAATCTAATAAGGCAACAGATCTTTATTACGGTTCGGTTGATGGAGATTACTTTCCGGACATCTATTACAGCCGTCTTTCTGCTACAAATGATACACAGCTTAACGCTCAATTAAATAAGATTCTCTATTATGAAAAATATGAATTTGCCGATCCTACTTATCTTGATAATGTAACACTTATTGCAGGAATTGATGGCAGTCATAATCCTACACATGGACAACCTACAGTTCTTTATGGAACAGAATATTATTATAACACTGCACATGGTTATAGTGATGTTAATCTTTATCTTACTACTTATGGTGGATGTTATGATACTGTTAATGATGGTATTGGTTTTATCAATTATACTGCTCATGGAAGTCAGACTTCTTGGTCAGGACCATCACTTTCCCAAGGGGAAGTAAATTCATTTACTAATATCAATAAATATCCTGTTGCTATTGGTAATTGCTGTCTTGCTGCAGATTTTGGTTATTCGGAATGTTTTGGCGAAACCTGGATGAGAAAAGTAGACGGTGGTGCTGTCGGTTACATTGGTTCTGCTCCTTCTTCATATTGGGATGAAGATGTTTACTGGTCTGTTGGAGCATTTTCTTATGTAGGAAATGGTCAAGTACCACTTATTGAAGACACTACATGGGGCGTTTATGATGCAGCTTGGATCACAGATTATGTGTCACTTGGCGGGCTTATGATGATCGGTAATCTTGCTGTAACCGAAGGAGGTAGTTTAGTTGAATACTACTGGCAGGCTTATAATGTACTTGGTGATGCTTCTCTTGTGATGTATAACACTCAAGGATATGTGAACAGTGTAAGCTATATGGATATCTTGCCTATTGGTGTAGCTACTTTTGAAGTAACGGCAGAACCTGGTTCCTATGTGGCTATATCTTTTGAAGGAGTTTTGCATGGAACCGGACTTATAGATGAAGACGGTACAAGCGATATTTTAATCGATCCAATTCTAAATGCAGGAATGGCAGATATAGTCGTTACAAAACCTCAATATCAGCCTGTTGTTGAGCAAGTTCAAGTTGCTCCTTTGGTTGGACCATTTTTAACATTAAGTTCATTTGAAGCACATGATGATAATAATAATATCCCTGAATATAATGAAGCGATCACATTGGATGTAGATCTGGAAAATGTAGGAACAGAAAGTACATCAAATATAGTTAACACTCTTAATACAGATGACGACTATATCACAATCACCGATGCAGAAGAAACCGTTGCTCTTATCGAAGCAGGTGAGACAGTTTCACTTATCGATGCATTTGCTTTTGATGTTGCAAATAATATTCCTGATCAACATTCAGCAACATTCACCTTAGAAATGGTTGGTGATGAGGGTACATGGACAGCTCAATTCAACATTACTTTTAACGCACCGTTATTAGAAGCAGGTGCAATGGAAATAGCGGATTCAGGTGGAGATGGTGTTCTTGATCCGGGTGAAACAGCTACACTTTCATTCCCAATTCTTAATGCAGGAAATGCAACTTCTGAAGATATTATTGCAGAGCTTACTTCTTCTTCTCCGGATCTAATTACTATCATTAATGGTACATTCAATATGTCGGGACTGGGAATTGATGAAGAGGATATTGCAAGTTTCGATATCGAAGTAGCAGATGATGCAACTGTTGGTATGATTGCAAATCTTGGTTTGATGATCAATAGCGGTGGATATACCAGTGCATTCCCATATTATCCTTCAATCGGGCTCATTATGGAAAACTTTGAGACAGGTGATTTTTCACTTTTCGATTGGCAAATGGGATCATATGGTTGGGTGATCGATAATACGAATGCTTATGAAGGAACATATTGTGCAAAATCTACAACTATCTCTCACAACCAGACCGCATCTATCAGCGTAACAATGGATGTTGTTACAGATGGTGAGATATCATTTTATCGGAGTGTTTCTTCCGAAAGTAACTATGATTACCTGAGATTCTATATTAACAATGTAGAGCAAGATGAATGGGCTGGCAATATAGCTTGGTCACAAGTAACATATTCTGTTTCTGCCGGAACTGTAGAGTTCAAATGGGCATATGAGAAAGATGGTTCTGTGAGCAATGGAAGTGATTGCAGCTGGATCGATGAGATCGTATTCCCATCAGTTGGCGGTGGCAATACTCCTATTATCAGCCTCAGCACAGAAGAGATCGATTTTGGTGATGTAAGCATAGGTGAAACAGCAACCGAACAGCTTACCATTTTCAATATGGGAACAGTTGAACTTAGTGGTACGATTACAGCACCGAACGGATTCTCATCCGAACTAACAAATTATTCTGTGGAAGCAGGTGGAGATATTGTTATCGATATTGAATTTACTCCTACAGAAGCGATAGTATATTCAGGGGATCTTGTTATCACCAGCAATGATCCTAATCAGAGTGAAGTAACCGTAGCTCTCAGTGGAACTGGTGTAACTTCAGGAAATGATTTTGATCTTATTCCAACAATTACAGAACTAACCGGTAATTACCCGAATCCATTCAATCCTACAACCAACATTAATTTCAGTTTGAAAGCAGATTCCAGAGTATCACTGATGATCTACAATGTTCGTGGTCAGAAAGTGAGAACACTAGTTAATGATAATATGCAGGCTGGATATCATTCTATAGTTTGGGATGGAAGAGATGATTCTGGTAAGAGTGTGTCAAGTGGAGTATACTTCAACGGTTTCGATGCAGCCGATATAGCCGGTGATTACACCAGCGTTAAGAAAATGATCCTCCTAAAATAATGGCGGACTTGTAAGCCTGAGGCTTATAAATCCTATTGAAATAAATCGTTCATCTATATCACTCTTGAGTGATTAGATAAATATTGAGCCCAGTTTGGCTATTGCCGAATTGGGCTTTTTATTCATTAAATATTATTTTTTGGAACCCTTATTGCATTTATATTTAAAAATAAATTATATAAGGAGTTAATACATGAAAATGAGATTTTTATTTATTTTTCTGAGTTTAATAATTACGAGTGCGGTTCTTTCTGCAGCCGTTATTCAAACAGAGTTCACATTTGAAGAACCGACAATTAAAAAAATTGATAACTATGACAGGATCACAATTGACGGGCTATCTTACAATCACGAACCAGGACATCCAGAAATTCCAATATTACCAGTTCAGATCATCATCCCGGCAGGAGAAGAAGCAGTTAGTGTAGAGGTAAGCTATAAAAATGCTGAGATCGTAACAGGTTCATTTAATGTTTATCCACGTCAAAAACCATATCCAATTAGTTATGAAGGTGAAGTTTCATTTGAAGAGCCGGCTAATGAAGTATATTCTAAGAATGAGTTTTATCCAACTGAATTAGTTTCGGAAGTTACTACACAATATCTTCGCGGACATTCAATCGCTCTTCTAAATCTTTTTCCGATACAATATAATGCTGTAACCAAAGAGTTGCTTTATCATAGTTCTATCACTATTTCTATTGAAACACAACAGACAGCACAGGCAACTTCATCTTTCCAAAAATTCTATCGTGATGACTCTTCAACCAAAAACAGAGTTAAACAGCTTGTTTGCAACCCGGAAGAAGTATCAAACTATCCTGTATCAAATAGAAATCGTGAGATTACTTATGATTATATTATTATTACGAGTTCTACTTATGAATCAAATTTTTCTGATTTTGTAGAATTCAAGATCGGGCAGGGATATAATGTATTCTTAAAAACAACTAACGAAATCTATACTGAATACACTGGAGCAGACAATAGCGAGAAGGTAAGAAATTTTATAATTGATGCTTATGAAACTATGGGGGCAGAATACATACTTTTGGGTGGAGATACTGCTATAGTTCCTTATAGAGGTTTTTGGGTCAATTCCTATGGTACAGAAGATTATAATATTCCATCAGACTTATATTTTTCCGGTTTAGATAGAATAGGTACAGGTACAGGACCAGATTGGAACGTTGATGGAGACAACAAATGGGGTGAGCATGTTGAAGCTGATTATTACAGTGAAGTATATCTTGGCAGGATCTCTGCAGGAAACTCCGCAGAATTCGCCGCTGCAATCAATAAGCAGATGATGTATCAAGACAATCCTGTTATTGCCGACCTGGAAAAATCTTTAATGGTTGGCGAAGAACTTAATAATAGCCCTCAAACAAATGGTGGAGTCTACAAAAATGAAATAGTTACAGGTGGATACTTCAACGGTTATTCAACAGCCGGACTTCCTGCAAATTTTACTAATGATACTCTTTATGACATGAATGGATATTGGAATACCAGCCAACTTTTTACTAAAATGAATAGCGGTATTAACCTCCTTAACCATTTGGGGCATTCAGGCGTTCAATATAATATGAAGTTATACAATAGTAATGTTACAAACACCAACATTACTGCAAACGGTACAAATCATAACTATTTTATTATATATAGTCAGGGCTGTTTACCTGCAGCTTTTGAGCAGGACTGTATTGCAGAAAAATTTACTACTATTGAAAATGGTTGTGCAGTTTTTGTTGGAAACTCACGTTATGGTTGGTATGTACCTGGCGGAACAAATTCCAGCTCTCAATTAATGGATAGAGAATTCTTTGATGCATTATTTGGAGAAAACATAACACAAGTTGGACCCATGAATGCTGATTCAAAAGAGGATAATGCAGCCCAGTGTTCAAATGACAATATTAGATGGGTCTATTATGAACTTATATTATTTGGAGACCCATCTCTGGATGTTTGGTCAGCAATTCCGGAAGATCTTACGGCTACTTTCCAGGCAAGCATTCCATTGGGAACAACAGAAATTGATTTCCAAACTGATGCACCCTATGCACGTTTTGGACTTATTCAAAACGGAGAGATGATTGGAAACGGTACTGCTGGTGCCAACGGAAATGCAACTATTGAGTTTTTTGAAGCTGTGACATTGCCAGAAACAATCTCCGTTTCAATTATTGCACATAATAAAAATCGCTTTGAATCTGAATTATTGGTCCTTTCTAATGAACCATTTGTAATTTTTGAATCATATAGTGTTAATGATATATTGGGTAATGGAAATTCTCTACCAGATTTTGATGAAAGTATCACTTTTGATATGTCTCTTCAAAATGTGGGAACTGTAACAGCAAATGGTGTAACTGCAGTTCTTTCAGAAGAAGATGATTATATAAATATAACCTCAGATAGTAATACTTTTGGTGACATGATATCTCAACAGATCGTAACTGTTTCTGATGCATTTGCTTTGGATATTGCAGATGATGTACCGGATCAACATAATGTAATATTTACGATCGTGGCATCTGGTGTAGGTCAAGATGATTGGACATCTACTTTCAATATGACAATAAATGCTCCGGAATTATTCTCAAATTCATTTGTTGTCAGTGATGTTTCCGGCAACAATAATGGAGTCATTGATCCGGAAGAAGATGCAAATATTATTATCACTGCAGAGAACATTGGTCATGCAGATTCTCCAATAACATTTGTTCAGCTTACTTGTGATAACAGCGACATAACAATTGAAAATGATCTTATTGATGTTGGTCAGATTGCAGCACAGAACAATGCCAATGCAGTTTTTGAAATATCTGCTGATTCAGCTATACCCGTGGGTACAAGTGTAACGTTCCAATTATCTATCACTTCAGGATCCTACAATTTTAGCACTTCCTTCTCAGAATTTATTGGTATAATTGTTGAAGATTTTGAGAATGGTGATTTCACAGCCTTCCCGTGGGAATTTTCCGGTAATGCTGACTGGATAATTACAACAGACGCCTATGAAGGTTCATACTCTGCAAAATCGGGTTCAATTGGAAATAATGCACAATCTAATTTAGTATTAGAACTCGATGTTTTATCTGACGGTGATATCAGTTTTTATAGAACCGTTTCTTCTGAACTTAATTATGATTACCTTAGATTTTATATTGATAATACGCAGATGGAGCAATGGAGCGGGAATGTGAGCTGGGGAGAAGAGACATACCCAATTTCTGCAGGAACTCATACTGTAGAGTGGCGATATGTAAAAGATCAAGGTGTTATCGGTGGAACAGACTGTGCACAGGTCGACTTCATTACATTCCCCGAACTTGGAATTATCTCACTTCCGATCATTAATGTGAATCCAAATATCGTAAATATTGAATTAGGCATAGATGAGATAAGTGAAGAAACTGTTGAGCTTACAAATATTGGTGGTGGAATATTAAATTACACCATAACATTAACCGGTTCACCTGATTGGCTGGTGATAGATCCTGCAAACGGCAGTTTAACTTCCGGAGAAATGGATGAAATAGCACTAAACTTTGATACTGAAGGGCTCGTAGTTGGACAATATACAAGTTCTATGCTGATAGAAGACGGATTTGGCGAACAGACAACTGTACCCGTTACTCTTAACGTAACCAATACCGGATTAAACGATAACTTGCCAATGGTAACAGAATTAATAGGTAATTACCCGAATCCATTTAATCCTTCAACAAATATTAAATTCAGTTTAAAAACTGATTCCAAAGTATCTCTAATGATCTATAACATTCGTGGTCAGAAAGTGAGAACATTGGTTAACGATAACCTACAAGCCGGACATCATTCTGTGGTTTGGGACGGAAGAGATGATTCAGGCAAAAGTGTATCAAGTGGAGTTTATTTCAATGGTTTCGATTCAAATGATGGAAACAGCGGTAGATACACTAGTATTAAAAAGATAATTCTATTAAAATAAATAAAAAGTGGAGGAACTTTTATGAAAAATAGTAAATTATATGTTACATTAATCTTGATTTTGGCTTTGAGTAGCACATTGTTATTCGCTGCAAACGGATATAATGTAAACTTTTCACAGTCAATGAATAATGAGATCACTTTAGATTTTGATCTCGAGAACTACAGTTTAGAACAAGTTACAAAAAATGGTGTAACTTATTCTACAATCAATTTTGAAAACAGCGTAACAACAAAGAAAAATGGATTTGCAGAACTTCCTTTCATCCATGCAGCTGTACAGCTATCAGACACAAAGAATGTTACAACAGAAATAATCGCTAATGATTATGTTGAATATCAACTAAGCTATCCGCTTCTACCTTCTCGTGGAACTATCTACCGTAATCAGGATCCCTCTTCGATTCCTTATGAAGTTGCTGAAGCATCTATAACTGATGAATTCTATCCTGGAAATATTGCGGAGACAATGGAACCTTTTATTATTCGTGATATTAGAGGTAGCATTGTTTATGTATATCCTTTCCAATATAATGCAGAAAGGAACATATTAAGAGTTTATGAAAATGTTACAATAATACTTACAGAAAATAGTTCAACTCCTATAAATCCAATTTTTAATGCACCACAGCGAATGACAAGTGCGATGAATTCACTTTATAGATCTGTGTTTATTAATTACACCGAAACCAGATTTGAGCATGAGTTGGATGAATTCGGTTCTATTCTTGTAATTCATACACCTCGCGATGCAGCAGCTATACTTCCCTACATCGAATGGAAAAGAGAAAAAGGATTCACCGTTTATGTAGAAGAAGTAGCTACTGGAACAAATATTACATCTCTTGTAAGCTCTCAATTTTCCAGCCATGATGATATCCTTTATGTACAGATTGTTGGAGATTGGAATGATATTTCCGGTACAACAATAAGCGGAACAGCAACTGATCCAACTTTGGGTTGTTTGGTTGGTGGTGATAATTATCCGGATCTGATCGTTGGAAGATTCTCTGCAGGTAGTGCCGATCAAGTTATTACTCAGGTAAATAAAGCAATTGGTTATGAAAAAACACCTGAGATTGGTGGTGATTGGTATAGCAAAGGCTTGGGTATTGGCTCAAACGAAGGAGCTGGAATCGGTGATGATGGTGAAACAGATTTTGCACATATTGATGTGATCAAAGAGGATAAACTTCTCCCATTTACTTATACTGAAGTAGCAGAAGCATACGGAAATCCTTCAATGGCTCTGGTTTCCGGTCCTGTTAATGAAGGACTTACTATAATTAATTATTGTGGTCATGGTTCAACTACAAGTTGGGTGACATCAGGCTTTAATAATTCTGCTGTAAATAATCTTTCAAATGGAGACAAACTCCCATTTATCATTTCAGTAGCCTGTGTGAATGGAAATTTCCAAAGCGCTGAATGTTTCGCAGAAGCATGGCTACATAAATCTGGTGGTGGCGCTGTTGGTATGTTAGCCTCAACTATCAATATGAGCTGGGCCCCTCCCATGAGAGGTCAAGATTATATCAGTGATCTTCTTATAGGTGGATATGATTATTCTGCTCATCCTGGACAAAACGGTATAACTACTGATGTTCAGAAAACAACTTACGGAGCTGTCTGCTTAAACGGTTCTATCCTTATGGTTGTTGAAGATTATAGCAGTGGTTTAATTGAGCTACAACACTGGACAATCTTTGGTGATGCTGCACTTCAAGTGAGAACAGCTACTCCTCAAGAACTTTCACTTACCAATACTGCAGTTCTTATGGGAATAGATTTCACTACAACTATAACAACAGGAGGATCTCCTGTAGAAGGAGCGATAGTTGCTCTTTCACAAGATGATGAAGTTTTTACAGGAATTTCTGATTCCAATGGAAATGTTACTATTACTCATGAACTTGCTGCAGGAATATGCACAATGGTTGTTTCGGGCTTTAATACAGAAACACTTTACGATGATAATGTTGAAGTAATTCCTCCGGGCGGTCCATATTTAGTATTAAGTTCATTCGAAGCACATGATGATAATAATAATATCCCTGAATATAATGAAGCGATCACATTAGATGTAGATCTGGAAAATGTAGGAACAGAAAACGCAACTAATGTAGATATTACACTTAGTACAGAAGACAATTATATCACAATTACAGATGCAGAAGAAACTGTTGCTCTTATCGAAGATGGAGAGATCGTTTCTCTTTTAAACGCATTTACTTTTGATGTTGCAAATAATATTCCTGATCAACACTCTGCAACATTCACCTTAGAAATGGTTGGTGATCAAGGTACATGGACAGCTCAGTTCAATATCACATTCAATGCACCTGTGTTAGAAGCCGGCATAATGATAATAGCAGATTCAGGTGGAGATGGTGTTCTTGATCCGGGTGAAACAGCAATGCTTTCAATTCCAATTCTTAATACAGGAAATGCAACCTCAGAGGATATTGTGGCAGAACTTACTTCTTCATCCCCTGATCTGATTACTATCATTAATGGTACATATAATTCTGATGGTCTCGATGTTGCTGAGCAAACGATTTCTACTTTCGATATCGAAGTGGCAGATGATGCAACTGTTGGAATGATTGCGACACTTGGATTGATGATAAACAGCGGCGGATATACTAGTGCTTTCCCATATTATCCTTCAATTGGACTCATTATGGAAAATTTTGAGACAGGTGACTTCTCACTTTTCGATTGGCAGATGGGTTCATATGGCTGGGTGATCGATAACACGAATGCTTATGAAGGAACTTATTGTGCAAAATCTACAACTATCTCTCACAACCAGACAGCATCTATCAGTGTAACAATGGATGTTATTGCAGATGGTGAAATATCATTCTATAGAAGAGTCTCTTCTGAAAGTAGTTATGATTACTTGAGATTCTATATTAATAATGTAGAGCAGGGTGAATGGAGTGGCACTCTAAGCTGGGCACAAATGACATATGATGTAGCAGAAGGAACAGATGTCGAATTCAAGTGGACATATCAAAAAGACGGTTCGGTTAGTAATGGAAGTGACTGCGGTTGGGTCGATGAAATTATATTTCCGGCAGCAGGTGGCGGCAATACTGCCATTATCAATCTCAGCACAGAAGAAATCGATTTTGGTGATGTGAGCATAGGTGAAACAGCAACCGAACAGCTTACTATCTTCAATCTGGGAACAGTTGAGCTTAATGGTACTATCACAGCACCGGAAGGCTTTTCATCCGAACTGACAAATTATTCAGTTGAATCAGGTGGAAACCTTGTGATCGATATTGAATTTACTCCTACAGAGGCAATTGTTTATTCGGATGATCTTGTTATCACCAGCAACGATCCTAATCAGAGTGAAGTAACCGTAGCTCTCAGTGGAACTGGTGTAACTTCAGGAAATGATTTTGATCTTATTCCAACAATTACAGAACTAACCGGTAATTACCCGAATCCATTCAATCCTACAACCAACATTAATTTCAGTTTGAAAGCAGATTCCAGAGTATCACTGATGATCTACAATGTTCGTGGTCAGAAAGTGAGAACACTAGTTAATGATAATATGCAGGCTGGATATCATTCTATAGTTTGGGATGGAAGAGATGATTCTGGTAAGAGTGTATCAAGTGGAGTATACTTCAATGGGTTCGATGCAGCCGATATAGCCGGTGATTACACCAGCGTTAAGAAAATGATCCTATTGAAATAAATCGTTCATCTATATCACTCTTGAGTGATTAGATAAATATTGAGCCCAGTTTGGCTATTGCTAAACTGGGCTTTTTTTATTAATAATAAATCTTTAATCGAAATTAAAACGATTAAGTTGATTTTTCTATAATTAGATCAATAATTGTATTAGATCATCTAAGCTGCTTTTTGTAAATTCAATATCTGCACATTGCCGATAAAGCTCTTTCCGTTGATCCCACAATTTATAGAGTTCTTCTTCACTTCGATCAAGGATAAGAGGTCTGTATGAATTTAGAATTCTCGACCTGATGATTTGCCAGGAAGGATTTAGCCAGATAGTCTTTTTGGCTTTGATAATATCTCGATTCTCCTGCAATTCTATAATACCGCCACCAGTTGAAATTATTCCTGATTTATTCCATTTTTTTAATATCCCAGATTCCAGTTCACGAAAGATCTTTTCCCCTTTAAGCTTGAAAATATCATTAACATCAAGTTCTGCTTCTTTCTCAATTTCACGATCAATATCATGAAACTCCAAATTTAATAGTCGTGCTAATTTTTCACCCAGATAAGTTTTTCCAACTCCCATAAATCCGATTAAAAATATTTGTTTATTCGTTTTAAAAAATAAGTTAATTGATTCAGTCATATTTTTCTCCTTCTAAACAAAAAAGAAGACCGGCTTTATACCGGTCTATCTTCTATTACTTATTTATAGGAAAATAACAGTGTCGTTATTCATCTTCCTTTTCTTCTTCTACAACTTCTTTTACTTCTTCAATTTTCTCATCAGATTTTTCTTCTAATACTTCTTCCTGTTTAACTTCAACAGTTTTCTCTTCTTCTGATGTAGTTTCCGCTTCTGCCTCAATAGTCTCTTCAGTCACTTCAGACTCTACAGCTTTTTCTTCTTCCACTTTTTCTTCTACCGTTTCTTCCTGCACAACCTCTTGTATTTCTTCTTTAAGTTCTTCTGGTTTATCTTCTTTCTTTTCTTCTTCCACAAGATTTTCTTTGATAGCTTTTCTCTTTTCAGATTTCTGATTTACTCTCTCTTGATGTTCTTCTACAAATTCATTGAACTCATCTTTATCTCTAGCAAAGAAATAAGCTTTCACACTTAAGATCAAGCGTCTGTTTTCCAGATCAAGTTCAATAACTTTAAGTGGTAATTCTTCATCTACTTCAAAAGCCATTCCTGCTTTTTTGAGTCCGGGAATTGCCAGATGTGAAAGAGGGATGAATCCTTCAACAGAATTATCATCAACAAAAACATCAACCAGAACACCTTTGGCAATGATCTTAACAATTTTAGCATTCACTTCTGTATTAATTGGAAGTCTCTGATCAAGATTATCCCATGGATCAACGTGTAATTGTTTGATCCCCAGGGCGATCCTATGTAAGGTTTTATCTATAGAAAGTACTTTAACTTCAAGTTCATCACCCTTATTTAGAACTTCTTTTGGATGATAAATTCGTTTTGTCCAAGAGATATCTGAAATATGGATCAATCCTTCGATATCCTCCTCGATCTC
>JAGLPW010000159.1 GCA_023137125.1 Candidatus Cloacimonadota bacterium
CTTTGGAAGTAGAAAGAACTATAGCCTTTATTGAATCTCCTTTTTTGAACATTTGCTTCGGGTGTTTAATCTTTTTTGTCCAGCTCATTTCTGAAACATGTACAAGCCCTTCAACACCTGATTCAAGTTCTACAAAAGCACCATAATTAGTGATATTCACAACTTTACCAGATACAATTGTTCCTTCCGGATATTTTGTTTCAATATTTTCCCATGGATGTGGAACAAGCTGTTTTAAACCAAGTGAAACTTTTTCATTCTCTATATCAAATTTTAATACTTTAACTTTAACCTTGTCTCCAATATTTAACATATCAGAAGGATGTTTAATGTGACCCCAACTCATATCGGTGATATGAAGCAGACCATCAATTCCACCTAGATCAATAAAAGCACCGTAATCAGTAATATTTCTAACTTCACCATCAAGTTCGGCTCCTTCAGATATTTCTTCTTTAAGACCTTCCAGACGTGATTGTTGTTCTTCAATAAGAACTTGCTTTCTGGAAACGATGATGTTTCGACGCTCTTTATCGATTTTAATGATCTTGAATTCACTTTCTTTTCCGATAAATTGATCTAAATTCGGGATTGGTTTTGTGGAAATTTGTGATCCAGGTAAAAAGGCTTCCAAGTTTTCTAGATCAACTATCATTCCCCCTTTTACACGACGTATGAGAATTCCGGAAACAGTTTGATTCTCTTCCATGATCTTTTCAAGTTTTTCCAAATTCAGATAAAAATCTGCTTTCTTTTTGGAAAGTCTGAGTCTGCCAATACCATCTTCAACAGAATCAATATAAACTTTAATTTTACTGCCTATTTCCGGTAAATTGGAATTTGAAAATTCACGAATTGATATCGCACTTTCAGATTTGAAACCAATATCAACAAGAACTGAGCGCTCATCAACACTCACTACAATACCTTCAACAATTTTACCCTGTTCAAATTTTTTGAAATGTTCATCAAGTAGAGATTCCATATCTTCTTCAAAATCATCATTACTTGATTCTTTTTTTTCTTCTTCTTTTTCTTCCTTTTCTTCTTTTTTTACTTCCGTTTTCTCTTCGTTAGTTTCTTCTTTAACTTCAGATTGTTCATCTTCTGTTTTTTCGATAGTTTCATTAGTTTCGAAAACTTCATTTTGATCGTTAACAAACATTATTCCTCCTTAAAACCAGGAATATCTTCGATATTATCGACTTTATTAATATTCCCTATACACTCTAAAATTTCATTGTACACTTCTACAATAATCCAATCGGGAGTAGAAGCTCCAGCTGTTAAACCAATATCCTGTTTATCTTTGAACCACTTTCTATCGATTTCACAAGCTGTCTCAATATGATAGGTCTTTACAAAACTTTCGCAAATTTTGGCAAGCATTTTTGTATTTGAACTATTTTTACCTCCAACAACAATCATAACATCGCTCTCTTTTGCAAGAGCTAAAGTCGAATTTTGTCGGATGGTTGTTGCGTTGCAAATTGTGTTTATAACGCGCATCTCATGACATTTTGGAACTAATTTCTTTACCAGTTCTTGAAGATCTCCAACTCTTCTGGTCGTTTGGGAAATAATTCCAACTTTTTTAAACTGTTTATCTACAAGTTCGTCCGCGTTTGCAACGATCATTACTTCCTTATCTACATATGATCGTAAGGCTTGAACTTCCGGATGATTGTGGTCACCTAAAATAATTAGATCATACCCATCTTCAGAAAGTGATTTTGCATAATCCTGTGTTTTTGAAACATAAGGACAAGTCGCATTAATTATTTCAATATTGTTCTTTTGTAGTTCTTCCAGAATTTCTTTTTTTATACCATGTGATCGAATTATTGTAGGTCGTCCTTTTATCTGATCAATTTTATCAACTTTAAATATATTCTCACTCTCAAGTTTCGCTACCATCTGAGGATTATGAATAATTGGTCCGAGAGTAACTATCTCATGATTACCTTTAGATGTTTTCAGAGCAACTTTTATAGCTCTTTTCACTCCAAAACAAAAACCCGAATTTCTGGCAATTCTAACTCTCATTTTTTAGATCCAATATTTTTTTATAAACTATTTTTGCAAGTTCGCGGTAATTTTCTTTCTTTTCTTCCAAATGGGAAAATTCTTCATATTTATATTTTTCACCGACAATTATACGAAGGTGCTTTTTTCTAAAAAGGCATTTTAGAATATTGTTAGAATTCTCAATATAAATTGGAAGAATATCTACCTTCATCTGAATTGCAAATTTTCCAACTCCAGCCTTTGCTTTTCCACCATTGCGTGTTCCTTCCGGAAAAATTAACAATGAACGACCTGAACTCAGAAGCTCCTGTACGGTCGTAATTGCATATTTGTCAATTCTTCCTCTTTTAACTGGAATTGCGTTTATCGATCTGAAAAACTTATCCATCAATTTGTTTTTAAATATCTCAGATTTAGCCAAATAATGAATTTCCAAAGGTATGATGGAACCAATAAATGGAGGATCGAATATAGAAATATGATTTGCTACAATAATGCAATTTTCTGCATTTGCCAATCCCTGCTCATTTTCAATTTTCAATCCCAAAAATATTGTTGTAAATTTACGAACCGAATACGTTAAAAAATTATATAATTTATTCATATTTATTTCTCATTATAATTTTATTGTAAATATATTGTACTTGTTCATCAATCGACATTTTTGAAGTATCTACTGGAATTGCATCTTTAGCTTGTTTTAAGGGAGATATCTCACGAGTAGTATCATTTTTGTCGCGCCAGATCAATTCCTCCTTGATCTCTTCCAAAGTAATGCTCTCACCATTATCTTTAACCTCTTTCCATCTACGAAGAGCACGTGTTCTCACATCTGCGATCATAAAGAACTTAAAATCGGCATCCGGAAAAACAACCGTTCCAATATCTCTGCCATCCATGATAACACCACCATTTTCGCCCATTTTCCGCTGTAATTCAACCATTTTCTTACGCACTATTCCAATCACTGCGATCTGAGAAGATAACTTTGTACTATCCGCTTCTCGAATCCGCTCTGAAACATCTTCCCCATTCAGATATATCCTATTTCCTTCTTTTGCATATTCGATCTTGATACTAATTTTATCAAGCATTTCTTTTAGGGCTACTTCATCATCTAAACTTATATTTTGCAAAAGTGTACACAGACCGGAAGCACGATACATCGCTCCTGTATCGATATAAATATATTTTAATTTTATTGCTAACTGTTTGGCTGTTGTACTTTTTCCGGAAGCAGCCGGGCCATCAATAGCAATTACAAATTTCTTTTTCATTTATTAATCCTAAAAATTATAAACTAATCCAACTGTATTATTTTCAAATTTGAGATGGATCTTATTTTTTTTCTCTTCAAAATCAAAAAGATGAGCATCAATATATGCATCTATAGCAGATAGGAAAATAATTGTTCCAATCCAGAAGAAGTCACTTTGACGTTTGTTGTAATATTTTACATACTCAGTATAATCTGAATTTGATAAAGAAACCTCATATCTATCATAATATTTTTCCGCTTCAAGATGATGGTACAATGCAAGACCGATGAAGCTTCCTTCCACTGCAAGTACAAATCCAGACTTTAAATATTTCTCGTTATATAACTGTCCACCACCCGGTATAAAACAGGAAAAAATGGCAGCTTTAAGCGGTTGTTTTGTAATAACTTTCTCTTCTGCTAAAAGAGATGTTAAAATAAAAGTTAAAAGGATAATTAATAATATTTTACGCATCCTTAATTCTCTCTTTTAAAGTTTGGAAAAACAGAGGTATCATGATCTCGTGATGCCCGATGAAATAGTAACCCTTTCCCCCACTTAATGTGGGACGGTGAACAATATTGGTTCTGGGGCGATAATGCATATTCATATCGAAAACAGCAGTATAAAAATTATTAAGAGGATAACCCAGATTACGAACAACCGTTACTGCTTTCAAGAATACTTCCGGCATAATAACTGCCGAGCCAAAATTCAAGAAGACACCGCCATTATTGAGTTCTACTAGATTATTACAAAGAATTCTGAAATCTCGCATCGAGCAATCACCAATAGCGGAACCATCAGCTGTTTCATGCTGATGAACAATATCGGTTCCCAGAGCAACATGCACCGTAAATGGAATTCCCATCTTGTAAGCATTGGCAAAAAGTGAGAGATGGTTGTTTTCTGCTTTAATTTCTATCAGGTTTTTCCCGATCGCTTCTCCGTAACCAAGTTTTTTATTGGCAGAATTAATAATTTTATTGATTCCGTCACAAGTCTCTTTCGCCATTCCAAATTCACCTGTTTCCAAGGCAGTTGCCACATCTTCAGAAGTTTCACCAAATCTGGCAATCTCATAATCATGAATAACAACCGAACCATTCGAAGCTAATGCTGTTATTAGACCTAATTCCATCATCTCAATAATGTTTGGTGCTAATCCGCATTTGATGACATGACCACCCAGTGCAACAATAACAGGTTTATCATTTTTATAGGCTTGAACACATTTATCCAGTAGTTCATTAAAATCTTTTGCTTTTAGAATATCCGGTAATGATTGAGTAAATTCTTTGAAACTATTCATACCAGGTTTAGAAAAGTTGTTCTTTTTTACTAAACTTGATCTGGATTTGATCGAGGTTTTTTTTAAATTAGTCAGGTCGATCTCATTATATTTACTCATGTTTTTTACTCCATTTTCTTATCGAGTTTTTGTGCGTACTCACTTTTAAATGCAGCATAATTCCCATTCAGAATTGCTTTTCTTGCTTTTGTAACAAGATCCAAATAGAAATGCAGACTGTGAATAGAAGCTAACCGCATTCCCAGCAATTCATTAACATTGAACAGATGACGAATATAAGCACGTGAGAAATTACGGCAAGTATAACATTCGCAATTTTCATCAATTGGCAAAAAATCCTCAGTATATCTGGCAGATTTTATTATCATTTTTCCATTCCAGGTAAAGATAGTTCCCTTTCTCGCATTCCTGGTTGGCATTACACAATCGAACATATCAATACCATTTTCAATATTCTTCAGTAAATCACCCGGAGTTCCAACTCCCATTAAATATCTGGGTTTTTCCTTAGGTAAAATATTATTCAGAAATTTTGTGATCTTGAGCATATCTTCTTTCTCTTCACCAACTGCCAAACCACCAATTGAATACCCGGGAAAATCCATCTCCATCAATTTCTTTGCACTTTCTTCACGCAGATCTTCGTAAATACCACCTTGCACAATTCCGAATAATGCCTGTTGCTTGGTATTTTTATGAGCAGCTTTTCCTCTTGCAGCCCAATCTAGAGTTGTCTTTAATGAATCTGCTACATATTTTTTCGTAGCCGGATACGGAGGACATTCATCAAAAGACATGATGATATCAGCTCCAATTGCATTTTGAATTTCCATCACTTTTTCCGGTGTGAACATATGATAACTTCCATCTATATGAGATTGGAAACGAACTCCTTCCGGGGTGATCTTGCGCAAACCAGCCAAACTCATCACCTGAAAACCACCGCTATCAGTAAGGATCGGTTTATTCCAACCCATAAATTTATGCAAGCCGCCAGCCTTTTTTATCAGTTCATGTCCCGGACGTAAATACAGATGATATGTGTTTCCTAAAATTATTTGTGCATTTACATCTATCAGATCTTGTGGATCTAAAGTTTTTACTGTTGCCCGTGTGCCAACAGGCATAAATATCGGCGTTTTAATATCACCGTGAGGAGTATATAAAACACCCGCTCGCGCATTTTCACTTTTTCCTTCAATTTTAAAATCGAAAATATTATCCTCCATTCTCGATCTGAACTTTATTTTCCTTTATGGAACTGCTGCGACTGAACAACCTGCTGAAATCATTCCAGAAGGCAAAGACCATTAAGAATACAAGTATAAAGAGTCCAATATTTTGTAAGGCGATCTGAATTTTTATACTTAGTGGTTTCTTTCTGATCCCTTCTATTATGCAAAAGAATATATGACCGCCATCCAGAATTGGAATTGGAAGTAAATTCATTATCATTAATATTAAACTAATAGCTGCTATAAAAGAGAGGATGCTATCAAGACCCTTATCCGCAGTTTGAACAGACATCGCATAGATCATCACAGGCCCGCCAAGATTACTCTTGATCGCACTTGGATTTGCAATCAATTTATAAAGCATTGCATAATTCAGATATACAAAATTAATAGTTCCGATCGTACCGTATTTTACTGATTCCAATAAACTATATTTTTCAACATATTTTACAGGCATGTACTGTGTGATGCCGATAATCCTGTTATTATCCAGAATATTCTCTTCCGGTGCTAAAGATTTTTCAAAGATATCATCACCGCGTTTTATCTTTAAGGTAATCAATTCATTTTCATTTGTAGTGATCGCTGTACGCATTTCATACCAGTTTTTTACATCTTTTCCATCAACCGATAGAATTTCATCATTATCCATTAAACCGGCTTTATAAGCTGCCATACCAGGAGCTACCTCTCCTATTATGGCAGGAACATACGGCAAAATTTCAGTTACCCAGGTTCTGGGTTCAACTTCATTATTTGTAATAAGAATTTGTTCGTCATTTCGCTCGATAAGAAAAGTATTTTCTTCATCAATTTTTACATATTGAATTATCTGAGTCCAACCACTCACATCTTTATCATTCACTTGAATGATCATATCTTTTTCTTGTACAAATTCAGCATAATGTGCACTAACCTCTCCTACAATTGGAAGCTGATCTTCAAAATGTTTTCCAATTGCAAAGGTAAGAATGAAAATTAGCAGAGCTAAAATTAAATTAGCAAAAGGCCCCGCAAAAGCTATTATCGCACGTTGCCACCACATTTTTGTTTTGAATGAGTTTTCTGTATCTTCAGCTTCTTCATCAGTATTTTCACCCTTCATCTTCAAATACCCACCAAGCGGGATCAATGAAATTCTATATTCTGTCTTACCTTTTTTAAAAGCTAATAATTTGAGTCCAAATCCAATTGAGAATTTTTCTACTTCTACATTGAATATCCTGGCTGCAATAAAATGCCCCAATTCATGAACAGTTACCAAAACTCCCAAAGCTACAATAGCGCCAATTATATTAAACATAAAACTCCTTTAATAAAATATATTAATATTCAAATCCTTTCAAATTGCTCTATAGGTCAAGTTTTTTGCTTGTTTCCTGATTTTATTTGACATATTTCGCACTTATCACAAAAAAGCAAAAAAAATTGGAATTTTTTAATATGAAGAAAGTAGTAATATTAATATTTGTTCTGTTGTTGTTATTGGATTGCACAAAATCCAATGAGGAAGTTGAAGAGATTGATCCCTTCATTTACAAGTCAGGGGTGCTTGAAGAGGGTGAAACACTTGCTAATGCGCTTATGGATGAAGGATTGGAGAATGGACTGGTTTATAAACTTGTGAATAAACTGGACTCACTCTACGATCTCAGACGTGCCCACCCCAACGATAGTTTTACAGTTAAGCTAGATTCTCTCAATATCATTCATGAACTCAGTTTTAGACCCGATCAAATTCATAATTACAGAATAATTAGAGATACTTCCAATATTTTCTACTCTCAAATCGACACCCTGAAATTGATAAAAGAAATTTCTGTTTCTGAAGGTGAAATAGGTTCTTCTTTATGGCAAGGCATGAGCGATGAAGGAATTGATCCTGCAACAATTGTAATGTTTACACAAATATTTCAATGGGATATAGATTTTTTTATAGATCCGCAAAAAGGCGATAAGTTCCATGTTGTGTACGAAAAAAACATGGATGTAGATGGAATTTTTGTGAAATCTGGAAATATCCTTGCTGCAAAATATTCCAGTAAAAATTACAATGATATTGCTTATCGGTATACCAATAAAAAAGAAGAGACCAGATATTATGATAATAAAGGAATATGTATTCAAAAGGCATTCCTGAAATCTCCTTTAAATTATAGAAGGATCTCATCCTATTTTGGAAGCCGATATCATCCAATAACCAAAAAAACAAGATTTCATAATGGTGTAGATTACGCTGCGTCTTATGGAACTCCTGTTGAGGCTTCTGCTGATGGAACAGTTATTCATAGAGGTTGGAAAGGCGGACACCCAACCGTGAATGGGCAAAAAGGTGGATATGGCAAAACTATCATAATACGGCATGGGAATGGGTACAAAACACTTTATGGTCACCTTAGTAGTTATGGAAAATACAAAGTAGGAAGTAGAGTTAAACAACACGATGTTGTTGGTTATGTAGGATCAACGGGACTATCCACCGGTAATCATTTGCATTATACTATCTATCATTATAATAAGGCCATAAATCCTCTAAGTTTAAAAAACGTTTCAGGTCCGCCGGTACCGAAAAATGAGATGGATAAATTCCTGACATCAATACAAAGTTTACAAAGATATTTCATCTCCGGTTCAACAATTGATTCGAACAAATAATTCTAATGCAGGTAAGCTCATTATTAAAGCTAAAATTGTGATTGACACAATAAGGTAAAATAGATGTTTTTGGAAAGAATTTTCATAATAGAAGTAATTGAGAATAATAAAAAGGAGAAGTTTATGAAATTAAACTATGCTAAAGCAGGACTGATCCTGTTTTTAATGGTTTTTGGTTTCTTACTGGCTCCAATCCCTTCACATGCTGCGGTTGATACATCAAGCTACATTGTAGAAAACTTAAAAGCAGATGATATTCCAGATGATGACGGGAGTGGGTTAGTATTGAGCTGGAAACCTTTGCCAAAAGAGAAAAGAATCATTGAATACCGTATATATCGCGGTGTTACATCTGATTCTCTTTTCTATCATGGTAAGGTTGATGTTAATGTAAAAACCGGTGTTGCCGGGGATGTAATGTATTATTATGATTCCGGATATAACCGCTTTGTTGATCTTCAATCTCCAGGGAAATTGAAAAAAGAGAAACAGCAACCGGATGACAGTCCGCTTTTCGGGCGTTTACCAAGAGACCTCGAAGTAACCGGACCTCAATTAACAAATTATAGAATCTTAGGTGTAATTCCTGAAAAAGATTTTCTCTATAAAAACACAAAAGTTGAGATCACCGAAGATGAAGACACAAAAGTATATGCCGGTTTAAAATTACGTCATTTCCTCTATTTATTGAAGAAACTTCGTGCCGAGAAAGAATACTACTATACTGTAATTGCAGTAACAGAATCACGTAAATATATGCCTCATGCAGAACCTATTATTGGTATCCCAATTGATAACTCACCTGAGAAGATTCGACAATTATTTTCTGTTTATGTAGAAGACAAAAGCCGCATGCAATTTGAATGGATAAGATCTTTGTTTACTGCTGACCAAACAAACCATAGTTTATATCTTGTTAAAAAAAATAATCTTGATGAATTCAATAATTATGTTGAAGAACAGAAACAAGCCGAAATAGATCCTGAATTTGAAACATCTTTAGAAAATCCAGCTCAACTTATTTATCAAAGATATTGTGGTTATCCTTATACACCGGACAATACAGTTGCAGTTGATATTATTGACGGCAAGATCATTAATGATAAACGTGATATCAATGTAGAAGTTGGAAACATTGAAGATTATTTTGCAGTATTTTCACTTCAAGACAGAGCTGGATATGAAACATTCTCTAGTTTGAGTACATTTGATATTGTAAATTCTTCCACCCTTCCAACAATTTCTGACTGGAATGTTAAAGATAGAAAAAACGATAAAGGTGATTATAATGCAATTTACTGGGAAAAACCAACTGTTTTCCTTACTAATTGTACCTACCTCAATGATGATAAAACAAAGATCCTTGTTAATTACGATATTTACAAAAATGTAAAATATGATAAAATTAAGAATGTATATTTTAACATTTCTGACGAATCAGGTAAAGAGATCACTACTATCAACGAGTTTTATCAGGATAGTAAACTAAAGATCACACTGGAAAAACCATCTAATAGAATTTCTTTCGAGATGAGAGTTGTAGCTAATGGAGATACCGGTGAAGATCAAATATATACTCAAGATCTTATCTTTAGTGAAGATGTAAAATCTCTGCAGCCGGGAATATTATATCTCAATGGAGAAGAGGTTAATAAATATACTTACTCAATTTATAAGAATAATTATTCAAATGAAGAATGGCGACTTTCTAAGAACACAATCGGAGCTCAGAGAGGAATCGTTGATAACGTAAGCTATAGAAGCATAACTTATAAAGGTGTAAGTAAATTTGATGCAGAAAAGGGATTATTCCTTGTTACTCCAACCTTCCAAGTAAGAATGGATGATGAGTTGGAAAACCAAATTATGACAAATCTCTATGCAGAAGAAGCTGCGAAATCTATTGATACATATAATGAAGAAATAGCAAATTATACTGCATCAAAAGATACATTAGAAACTGAAGCAGAATTAGCTAATGCTGATGATGCAATCGAATTCTATCAAGCTCAGATCGATCTCACAGAAAGCAACCCAATCTTGCAAAAAGCTGCAACATTTAAGAGTTATAAGGCAAGAATTAAATTCTTGGAAAAAGTAAAAACTATTGCAGGTCGCTCATTTAAATATAAGATGGTGAAAACAGATGGAAAGGCACACTTTGCACTTTCTGAGGTTTATTACACTGAGGAAGTAGGAAAATTACCATTTGATGAATCTGCAAGAGAAACTTTTACAACATTGGGAATGGATCATTTCTATCCATTACCAAACTGGTTCCAGGCAGATAAACTACCAGCTCTTATCGCTACATTTATCTTCGGTTTCATGGTTTTCTTCATGATCCGAAAGGCAAAAAGCGGTAAAGAACTTTATATCAGACCTATTGCCGGTATTGATGAAATTGATAATGCTATTGGTCGTGCAACCGAAATGGGAAAACCGATCCTGTTTGTTCCCGGTCTCTCAGGCATCAGTGATGTGGCAACGTTGGCCGGTCTTTCAATATTGGGTCGTGTTGCCAAAAAAGCTGCCGAATATGATACAAAGATATTAGTTCCTGTTCGCGACTACATTGTTCTTCCAATCGCACAGGAAGTTGTAAAAGAAGCTCATTATGAAGCCGGACGTCCCGACTCTCATGATAAGAACAGTGTTTTCTTTATTACGACTGCTCAATTTGCTTTTGTTGCCGGTGTAAACGGTATAATGATCCGTGAAAAAACTGCTACTAACTTCTATATGGGAATGTTCTTTGCAGAATCACTAATCATGACAGAAACAGGAAGTACAACCGGAGCAATTCAGATCGCCGGTACAGATGCTGTTACACAGATCCCATTCTTTATAACTACCTGTGACTACACACTAATCGGAGAAGAATTATATGCTGCTTCAGCTTACCTTGCACGTGAACCGCTGCAACTTGGAACTCTGAAAGCAGTTGATTATACTAAATTTATTATATTAGCGTTTGTTATTATCGGAACTATATTCTCAACGGTTCATGCCACGTTCCTGATAAATGCATTCCCAACAAAATAGGAGGATAGATGAAACGACAAATTCCTTTAATAATAATCATAACCATGGGATTTATGTTTGTAGCACATTCATTTATCCCGCATAAAGTATCTGCTGATTTCTTCGACTGGTTCCAGGATTGGGTAAAAGCGGTATCACCATTCGCAGTGTCACTTGGTATTATGAGTTTATTCATGGTTCATGGAACAAAGATCAAACGTAAAGTTCCCAACTGGCAATATAGTGTTATAACATTATCCGGACTTATATTTACTGCACTGGCAGGATTTATCTGGGGAACTCATGTTGGAACACCATACATGTGGTTGTTCGAGAACGTTCAGATGCCTATGAGTGCTACTATGTTTGCCTTGCTTGCATTCTATATTGCCTCTGCAGCATATAAGGCTTTCCGTGCGAGATCTGCTGAAGCCACAGTTCTTCTTATCGCAGCTGTGATCGTGATGCTGGGGCAGGTTCCACTGGGTGCCATGATCTCAAAATGGATCCCAGAAGCATCTACATGGATACTTAATGTTCCTAACCTTGCTGCAAAGCGTGCAATTATGATAGGTGTGGGACTTGGAATTACAGCAACTTCACTTAAGATCTTGCTTGGAATAGAAAGAACTTATTTGGGTGGAGGTGACTAAGATGAATAAGAATGTAATAAAATTCTTCGATAAGATCCAGAATATTGATAGACGTTACATCTATATTGTTGTAGCATTTTCTATTATTATTCCGCTTCTTATCCCATTTAATTCACCTACATATGTTACAAAACCTACGAGCGATATCTATAAAAAAATAGATTCTTTTGCAGGTGATAAAACAAAAGCAATATTAATGTCATTTACGCATGACGCATCTACAATGCCGGAATTATTTCCAATGGAAGTTTCGGTGTTGAGACATTGTTTCGAAAGAGATATTAAGGTTTTCATGATCTGTTGGCTACCTGCTGCTGCTCCATTGGTAGATTATGCTATTAATACAGCCAAGGAAGATTTCGATGTTCAAGCCGGTGTAGATTACTGTAACTTTGGTTATAAACCATGGGTTTTGAGGTTACCAATAATGCTCGGAATGGGTGATGATGTTGCAAAAGCTGTGAAGACGGATTCTCAGGGTAGAAAAGTAGAAAACCTGGAGATCATGAAAAACATCAAGAACTATGATGACTTGAATCTGGTTATTGACTTTGCAGCAAGTAGTAGTGCAATTCAATGGATCACTTATGCCAGAGCAAGATTTGGTGCCAATATTGCTGCCGGTGTTACTGCAGTTATGGTTGCCGACAACTATCCTTACTTACATACAGGACAGCTTATGGGAATGTTCAGGGGACTTAAGGGTGCTGCTGAATATGAAAAGATGGTTGATGTTTTTGCAGCTTATGAAAGTGAAGATCATCCTAATGGAAGACCATTTAGTAAAGAGATCATTAAGGAAACAAGTGTTCCAATTACCGGAGATACCGTTCCTTACAAATACAAAAAAGCACGTATTGGTATGAATGCACAATCTGTTGCTCATATCATGATGATCTTCTTTATCTTACTTGGAAATATTGGTTATTTCATTACCAGGAAAAAGGAATTATAGGGGGAAACATGTTTGAAACAATAAGTAATTTCGTCGCAGCATTCCTTACGTTAAGTATCTTCTCGTTCTTATATAAAGATAACCCGTTCTATAAATTTGCAGAAGCATTACTTGTCGGTGTTTCTATGGGTTATGCGATCCCACTGGTTTATGAAAACGTGTTCCTGCCTTATGTTTACTCACCAATTTTCTTAAGCCATAAATTCATAATTATTATACCTGCATTATTGGGTTCACTCTATATGTTCAGATTCAGTAAAAATTTGGGCTGGCTGGCTAGATATCCAATCGTATTTGGATTGAGTATTGTTGGTATGAGTGTACCGATGTCTATACACTCATCGGTACTGGTGCAAATGAGAAGTGCAATGTTACCAATAGATGGCATAAATACTGCTCTTATCTTTATTGGAACAATAACTATTCTATTGTATTTCTTCTTCTCGAAAGCGCATAAAGGTATTTATGGTAAAGTAACCAACGTAGGAATCTGGTTCATGATGATCGGATTTGGTGCATCATTTGGTTATACTGTGATGGCTCGTGTATCATTGCTTATCGGACGTATTCAATTCTTACTGGGTGACTGGCTGGGATTAGTGAAATAAGCAAAAAAAGATAAATTAAAAGCCCCTCAAATCGAGGGGCTTTTTTGTTACTCAAATGCAATCCCCGAGCTCGTGTCATCCTGAGTTCATCGAAGGACGAGGGGTAATAATAACATATGCTTGTATGGTTCGTCTCCGCTCACCATGACAAATCAACATACGTAATTATATAAATTTATTTAAGATTACATCCAATTTTTTTGTAAGGTTTACACAACTGTATTTTTCAATATCTTTTGAACCTATTTCTTTTCCCTGTTTCCAGAGTTTATACACAGATTCAATATACTCTGCAATTTCATCGACTTTTTCATATTGGAACATCTTTCCGCTTCCAGTCTCATATAATATTGTTGCCGGCTCGCTGCTGGTGGGTCCAACACCTAATATTGTAACTCCACTGCCCATATATTCAAAAATCTTAGCTGTTATAATTCCTTCATTATTTTTCACATTGTTTATCATCAGCAGCAGCATAGAAGAATTAAACATCAATTCAATTGCTTTATTGTGATCAGTATGCTTATGAAATTTAACGATCCCGCTATCATCCAGCTTATTTAGCTGCTCAATTACTTCTACTGAAGTATTCCCCCAAAAATTCATTTTAATGTCCGTAAGCCCCTTTTTATAGAGCTGCGTTATAGCTTCTAAAACTGAGATCGGATTTGATTCGGGAGGAAGTGTTCCAAAATAATTCAGATTAAAATTTTCATCTATTTTCTTTTTTTGGATTTCCTTATAATCTTGGGGATCAAAACCATTTGTGATAAGATGAATTTTATCTGGAGAACAATTAAGATCGGAAATTATCTTCTGAGATGCGGCAATGACGGTATCACAGGTTTTCACAACTTTGTTTTCCAATAACCCATCAAAACAGCTTGTTATTTTTAATCGTTTAACATTTTTTAGGTAACCCATTTGAGTCCAGGGATCCCTGAAATCAGCTATCCAGTTAATATTAAATTTTTTCTTTAGTTTTAGCCCGATCAGATGAGTAGAATGCGGTGGTCCTGTTGTAATTACAGCGTCATATTTATTCTTTAACAACTCTTTTCGTGCTGCTTGATATGCAAACTTATTCCAAATTTTACGCGCGTCAGGAATCACTAAATTCAATCTGATCCAAATTGACATTTTTTTAAAGGGAGAATCTGTAGGATTAATTTCCAGACTGCCGTGCGGTATCTTGCTCTCACCCTTTTTAGAAAATCTTCTATACATTCCACTAAAGGTTGGGGTTTTGGTTCTAATTACTTTAATTCCTTTGGGAATGTTTTTCAACAACGATTCATCGATTGCGGGATAATCTCCATTATAAGTTGTGAGTACTGTAGGTTCCCAGCCAAGCTGAGGTAGATATTTTATAAACCTGAGCCAGCGCTGTACTCCAACCCCGCCGCAAGGGGGCCAATAATAAACTATAACCAATAATTTCTTCATTTATTTATATCCCTTTGACAACTTTGGTGTTAATGATCTTTTTGTCCAAAAGTTTCTAAATAGGAAAAATAAATTATGCGACCGATAGAGAGAAAGGTTTATGGCAAGATCAAGGAAAAGGGCATCTCAATGGATGATGTATTAGAAATTATCGACAGTACACCAACGCAAGAAATGAAGAAGAGCTTTCAAGACGATTGCCTGTTTCAATCTGATAAATACTTTGCTAAGATCATTATTAACTCTCTTTTAAGAAACAAACTGATAAAGCAGGAAGGCAACAGATTTTTCAAAAATGAGAAAAAAAAAGAGAATAAACAAAAAGGAGATGAAAAATGAATCTATTGAAAACAAGATCTAAATTATTTACACTAGCAATTATTATTTTATTCCTGACTACCTTACTTTGGGCAGAAAATGGAAATGATGCGATCACGCTTGGTAAAACAGTTACTATCAAATCTGAAATTCTAGATCAAGAAAGGCAGATGCTTGTTTATTTACCTGACGGATATGAAGGTGCAGCAACCGAATATCCTGTGCTTTATCTTTTGGATGGAGGTTCTCATTTTCTTCATGTATCGGGTGTTGTACAATTTCTATCATCGCGGGGATTAATGCCGCAGACTATTGTAGTTGCCATTAAGAATATTGATAGGAACAAAGACTTTCTGCCAACAAATATTGAGCGAGTTCCAACTTCAGGTGGTGCAGAAAATTTCCTTAAATTTATCTCAGATGAATTGATCCCTTATATTGAAGATAATTTCAGAACAACACCTTATAGGATCCTGGTGGGTCATTCATACGGTGGGACATTCACCACTTATGCTTTCTTAGAAAAACCGGACACATTCGATTCCTATATTGCTATTAGCCCGTATTTACATTGGGATGAACAATTACTCGTAACAAAAGCTGAAACCGTTTTGCCATCAAGCTATGGCAAAAATAAATATTTCTATATGACACTGGGTGATGAGCCGCCATACATTCCCGCTATAGATAAATTCGTTTCACTTATCGAAGCTAAATCTCCCAAGAATTTGGAATTTACATATATTCAGATGATAAAAGAAACACATGGTTCTATCCCTCATTTAACTGTTTATTATGGACTCGAAAAATTATATGGTGATTGGAATTTACCTCAAGCAAAATATGAAGAAGGGCTGGCAGCTATTGATGATCATTACAAAAATATCTCTGATAAATTTAATTATGACATTGAAACACCGGAATATGTCATAAATATGTTAGGATATAATTATTTATTAAAAGAAGAATACGAGAACGCGATCGAAGTTTTTCAGGAAAACATAAATAGATTTCCCGCTTCTGCTAATGTTTATGATAGTCTGGGTGAAGCGTATGAGAATAATGAACAATATGAGCTAGCACAAAAGAACTATGCAAAAGCCTGCGAATTGGTTAAAGAAGATGACCCAAATTCTAGTGTCTTTAAAAAGAACCTGGAGAGAATGCAAAAAATCTTTGCAGATTGATCTCAACAAAATAAGTAAAAGCAAAACGGGCGAAAGCCCGTTTTTTATTTTCTAATTTATCCTGCTTTTTTTTCTCACAAGCACATGAGCATAGAATTACTACTATATTACTAATATCTTTTATCAATTTGATATAGTTTCAACTTCATTTTCATCAAAAATATAATTTTTATATCTTGAATTAACAAAACAGAAATTTGAATCAATTCAACATTAATTAACGGCTTAATTCTCTCAAAGACTGTTCAATATTGAATATCGAATGACCGAAATTGGACACTCCAGTTAAATAAAATGTGTAACATACCCTTTATTTGTGCGTTTTAACCACTGGCACAGGAATTGCTTAAATACATTAATAAATCAATGGAGGTTCTTTTATGAAAAGAAAAATGTTATTATTAATATTATGTTTGTTTATTACCACAGGTTCTATGCTGTATGCTAACCAGCAAAAATTGAAATACAGCTTAGTAGAGGTGAATGTGTTAGGAGAAAGTGAACTAATAGATTTAATTAAATCGGGATTTGATGTTGATGTACGATACGGAATAAAAAAAGGCTCAGCGCGTATAATTGCAATTCAACAAGATCTTGAAAAACTGCGGGAATTGGGATATCTTTATACAATAATCCATGATGATCTGGAGGAATATAACAGAAGCAGACTTCACCAACCGGCGGAAAGAACTTTGCAAATCGGTTCGGGAAGCATGGGAGGTTATTTCACATTGGAAGAAACAATAGCATTTATAGATTCACTTCAAAATGTACATTCAAATTTTATGTCAGAACCTGTTGTAATTGGACAATCAATCGAAGATCTTGATATTCTGGCTTATAAAATATCCGATAATCCCGAGATCAACGAGGATGAACCAGAAATTTTGATTACGGGGTTACATCACGCCAGAGAACCGATGTCGATAATTGCACCTTTGTATTATTCACAGTGGCTATTGGAAAATTATGAATACAGCGAACTTGCTCAATATCTTATTAATGAAAGAGAGATTTGGTTTGTTCCTCTATTGAATCCTGATGGATATCTGTTTAATCAGCAAGCTGCGCCGAATGGTGGTGGAATGTGGAGAAAAAATAAACGAGATAACAACGGCAATGGCTCTTTTGAACCGTATTATGATGGCGTAGATTTGAACAGAAATTACGGGTTTGAGTGGGGTTATGATGATATTGGTTCCAGCCCCGATCCGACTTCTGAAACTTACAGAGGAACAGAAGCTTTCTCCGAACCGGAAAGTTCAGCAATCCGAGCTTTATGTATAGATAACGAATTTAAAACAAGTTTGTGTTTTCATACTTTCGGAGATCTTTTGATCTACGGAGAACACGCAGACGGAACACCTTTTGAAGATACTGATTTAATGAGAGATTTTGCCAAAGATATGATAATTGAGAATGGTTATACTTACGGAAATGGAACAGAAACCGTAAATTACACTACTAATGGTGATTCTGATGCCTGGCTTTATGGAGAGCAAATCGAAAAACCGAAAATAATAGCTTATACTCCGGAGATTGGTGATGAGAATGATTATTTCTGGGCATCCACAGAAAGGATCATCCCATTGGCAGAAGAAAATCTTTTTATGCAGCAATATATCTGTTTGGTGGCGGGAAGTTATGTAAAAGCAATTGATCACCGATTTGAAGAAATTTCCGGAGATTTTGACTCAGCTCCCGAAGCGGATGAATCTTTGAATTTTTACATATCTCTAAAAAATTTAGGATACGATTCCAATATTGAGAACATAGTGGCTGAACTTTCCACTACCGATGAAAACGTAACTGTGATCGATGATCAATGGGTAATATCGGAGATCAGCAATTTAGATACAGTGGAAGCCGAATTCGAAATATATATCGAGCCCGGTGCTCAATCTGGAGATCCAGTATTATTTACAATCCATTATTCTGCCGATAACGGCTATGAATTGTCACAAGAATATGAAATAATTTTAGGATCACCGTTCCTGATTTTCTATGATACTGCCGAAAACGGAACCGAGAATTGGGATACAGGACTCGGTTGGGGAATTTCTGATGAAAGAAGCAGTGAAGGTGAATTCAGCTTTACCGATAGTCCGTATTCAAATTATAATGACTTGGAAGAAAATCAATTCACACTTCTTTCCGATATTGACCTATCGATGATGAACAATGCATTTTTACAATTTAACACTCGCTGGGATTTCGAACGACATTGGGATGAAGCTCAGGTTTCTTTAATCACAGATAATCTGACCCAATGGCAAATTGAAGAAGGGATTCACACAACCGGGGGAACAGGATTGGGTGTTCAGACGCTTGGTGAACCTGTTTATAACGGATTCAGGGATCTGGCTTGGTTCGAAGAAAATTATCCGTTATTAGAGCATTTATACAGCGGTTTTAAATTTCGATTCAGCATGAATAGCGATGAAGCTTTGAATGAAGACGGAATATATATTGATGAGATAAAATTGTTATGCTATTCGGAAGAATTGTTGCCACCGATAATAAATAATGTTATGGGAAATTCAGAGAACACATCTTATAATGGTCCTTTTGAGATTTCTGCAGTTGCCGGAGATGCACAGGGATTAACTGATGTTATTCTGAAATACAGCATAAATGGTGGAACAATATTTTCCATACCGATGGAAATTACAGAATTGATGCATTTTACTGGTGAAATTCCGTTTATCGATTACGGAAATGAAGTATCTTATTTTGTAGAAATAACTGACGAAGAAGCTAATGTTGTTCAAAGTGAACCTGTTACTTTCTTAGTAACAGACAGTTATCCCAATATTTCAGTTGATACACAAAGTATGTCATTCTATCTTACCGAAGCAGGTGAAATCGCTACAGAAACTTTTACAATCGGAAACTCCGGTCTTATTTCACTTCATTATACTATCTCCGAACAAGAACCGGCACTGATAAGAAATTCTCTGGAAAATTCTTATAAAAAGAGAGACACATTAAAACGGGATATTTACGATATAATCACTAATGTGACATCTCGGAAAAGTGTGAGTTTAGTTTCTGAAGAAAGACAAGGACGAGAATTGGAAGTAATTCTCACAGATGAAAACGATATTGCAACTGTTGGTTTTCCTGATTTTCTTTCATTAAGTGCAGAAGTTACCGATACACATCTGAACTTTGAAATGGAAGTTGAAGAAAATGCTTCGTGGGCAAACGTTGCAGGTATTATTTCTTTAGATGCAGACCAAGATGTAAATACCGGAGTTTTTCCTTGCGGATTAGGAACCGGAACGGGATTGCACGAAATCGGTTCTGAATTTGAATTAGTTTGGGATCCGGGAAACGTGACCGGGAACGGAATAGCTGTTTTAGTCCTTGATGGTTCAGGAGAAATTTATTACGGTCAAGTACCGATTGAAATAAACGGAAATATTACAGCAGCTTCTATCCCATTAGCTTTATTTAATGATGATATGAATATGAATCTTGCTGTAACAATAATCAATGTGAACACAGGTGAAATGGATCTTGCTCCGGAAAGCGGATATGCAGTTTTGGGGACCCCACCTCCTCTTTTCTGGATTTCGGAAGATCCAACATTTGGTGTGGTAGAATACAACGAAACCGAAGAAGTAACCGTGACTGTTTCCTCGATGTATTTGGAAAACGGAACTTATGAAGCCGAAATAGTGATTGGATGTGATGATCCGCTGAATCCGGAAGTTATAATTCCAGTTACTTTAATCTTCAATGCAGCCGGTGCAGATGATGAGAACATCATACCTGTTCAAACAAGTCTTTCTCAAAATTACCCGAATCCATTCAATCCGTCCACGACAATTACATTTTCTTTAACAGCAGATATAGTGGATGCAGAGATTGTGATCTACAATTTGAGAGGACAGAAGATTAAAACTTTTTCATTGGATAACCACCCCGAACTCACCAAAGGATCTGTGACCTGGAACGGAAAAAATGAAAACGGAAAACAGGTATCATCCGGTATATATTTCTATAGATTAAAAGCCGGTAATTATGTTTCCACAAAGAAAATGATCTTGATGAAATAGGATATTAAGTATGCTGAAATCTAATATTGTCTTGTTCGCTATCGTACGATTTATGTTCACATACGAACATTCGAGATTAGCTTATCATCCATCTTATTCCTTAATCTATATGCAGTTACAGACATGGCACACAAATTGCATATTTAACACATAGAAACATTTAATCAAGGAGGGTTGAAAAAATGTTAAAACAAATTATTGTGATTATTTTAGTTGGACTTATTTGTCCGTTATTAAGTGTTACAGTTGAATTAGATCAACAAGAAGGAACAAGTAAGCCGGTCATAGATTTTTATGCTGATAACCTGGTTTCAGCAGAAATTGCAGGACAAGGCTATGCAGGTGTTGCCGATGTTGGTGGTATTTCATTTTCCAATCTTAATCCTGCCTCATTTGATATTAAGAATGATGCCCAGATCTATTATGAATACGGATTAAAAAACAACACAAATTTATTCTCAGATATCACCAGTAATGGCAACGATATTACAAGCTATCGTTCTGGTGTGGCAGCTGCTTTTGCCTACAAATTTACAGAATATGTGCGAGCCGGGATAATTTACACAGCAAAGAGCAGCTACAATATAGACTTAGGAGAAGTGTATAATACCCACAACGGTGACATAATGGAAACTTTCTCATTATCCGAAAAACGTTACATTAATTCTGTAAATATTCCTATCTCCTATGTTCTTGAAAAGTTCAGATTTGGAGTAGGATTGAATTTAGATATCTACCATTCTGAGATCAACAACGTTTATCCGTTGGAAAATGGAAGTTGGGCCAGCATATGCGGAGAATTAGATTTTCTCTTGTTCAGACCAAAATTAGGAGCAATATATTCCCCATCACAAAATCTCTCCTTTGGTCTGTCATTCTTAATGCCTGTAGAAAAAGAGCTGACCACAAACTGTGGTTTTGTATTTTTGGAACACAATAAAAACATATTTCCTATGGAAATACTGGTTGGAACAAAATACTCCACGCCCAATATTCCATTGTCTGTGTTATTAGACTTCAGTTATAAGCAATACTCTGAAATGGATGAATTTGTAGACAGCAATAACTTCCATTTGGGTTTAGAATTTGCACCATTTGAAAAACTGCACATCAGAACAGGTATGTTTACCAATTTTGACATCAGGAATACAGATTACACAGTTACAGATGGTTTGGGTAATGAATATGATTATTGGCAGGATTCTGAGACTTTTGAAGATAGAAAATTCCTTACTTTAGGACTCACCTATTTCTGGAGAAGAACAGAAATTAATCTTGCTGTAGTAGATAACAGTCTCCTAACTAACAGTGATGTTAAGCAAACTTATGCAAAACTTGGTTTCACTGTCCAACTGGCTCATCCTTAATAAATTATTCATAAACTCCTAAAAAAGAAAAAAGACGCATCCTCCCTAAACGGGCGAAAGCCCGTTTTTTTATTTTAGAAAATCATCTTTAACCGAACCCCATCCCTGCCCTTCCCCTTTACCAAAGGTGAAGGGTTTAAAAGATTATCAAGAGAAGAACACTCCTCCTCTTGATTTGAGAGGGGGTTGGGGGGAGTTCAGTTTTTCGTAAACAGAGAAGAATATGTCGTTTTGCTTCGCAAAGCCAACATTAAATGTTTGCGTTACGAAGACAACCCCCAAAGGGATGGATAAAATTTCGTAACGATTTCTATAACTATTATTTTATTCTAATTTTCCCAGGGACATTATGTAAATCGGTTCTTCTTCCCTTGTCATATTAATTAGCAATTTCACTTTGATATCGGAAAAAGCACCGATCGCTACAGTTCCCATATCAAGCGCAACAGCCTGCAGGTATACATTTTCGGCAGAATGGCCCAGATCCATACATACATAACGTTCTCTTCCTCGATCTCCGTAAATATCAGTCGTACGACTGTAAACAGCAGAATACACTAATGAAGCAGGAGCTTCCTGAATCCAAGACTGTTCTAACGCTGCCTTTGCTAATTTCTTCCGAACATCTCCATCTGATATTTTAACTATGCTGTGATCTTCGGCTTTGTATTTATAAATACCCGCAGAAAGCTCAGTGACATTTCCTGCTACGAGGTATATTTCTAATGGGTATCTTGCACCTGCAGAAGGAGCAGTTTTTAATCCACCACGTAAAAATGCAGGTCCACCCGGATATGGTTTGGTTAAGCCATAAGCTGCCCACAATATTTGAGAGACCTCTTCCATCGTTAATGGATCATCACTGTAATTTCTAATGGAACGACGTTTATGAAGAGTTTCTTCAAGAGAAATATCACTTTCAAATCTTGGCTTAGGAAGTTCAATAATTATTTTTTCATTATGTTTTTCCGGGAGATTGTTTTCAAGCTCGGTAATTTTATTCTCAAGCTGTACTATAATTCCCTCAAATCGTTTATCATCTCTCAGGGTTTCAAAATCTTCATCGGTTTTTATCCATCCCAGTTCCAACATTCCATTATCAATAGATAGAGAAAGATCTTTAAAGGCAGTATCTTTATTCCCTTCAAGTGCCCAAGCACAAGCTGCACTGTAATAACTCAAGGCATCAGGTCCGTTTTCTGCAATATGATTTTCATACATCTCTGCTGTTTCTTTATATTTACCTTCAGCTCTCAGATCAGCAGCTTTCCTGTTTAGTTCCATAAAACCATCTGCATATAGGAATAAATTCAGAGAAATTAAAACTAAAATACTAATTATTAACTTGTTTTTTTTCATAGAGAACCTCCCAGTTTTCTTATAAAACTTATTGCAACTCACATTCCAAAATAAACCAGAAAACCTGCAATAGAAAAAGATCAGATCGAGCGAACCATGTTTTTCAGTGTTTGAGAATTATGCTCTACTGTTTTTTCCCATCAGATGCTAAACGTAGATATTCTTCAAGATTACTAGTGTATTCATTTAGCGCAGCTCTTCCTTTATCGGTAAGAGAAATTGTTGTTTTTGGTTTTCTGTTTTCAAAGCGTTTTTGCATCTTAATGTATTTTGCCTCTTCCAGTTTCCTGAGGTGTGTACTCAGATTTCCATCTGAAACATCAATCTCCTTCTTTAGATATGTAAAATTTGCAGTCTCAGATTGAAGAAGCAATATCATGATCGCTAAACGAACCCGGGAATGGATTACAGAATCCAACTCCGCAAAATTACTTTCCATTTTGTTTCCTTGCCAGACTGTATAAATAGATACCGGGAATAACATTATTAACGATTAGAAGCAAAACAAATACACCCATAAAAGCAACTTGATTTTCCAAAATAAGCAGGAATATACTTCCAATCCACCAAAGTATTCCGTTGATTATTGGCATTTTTTGCTTTAACAAAATTCCCGTAGAAAAATTTGCCGCTCCCAATAGTAAGCTTACCATTACATACACAATGTACCATTCATAAGCTTTTAGAATAGGAAAAACAAATGCAACTAAAAACATCGCTATCATTAAACCCATCCAGATAGAATTTATTCCAAGATCCGGATATTGAATACTGCCTTGTTTTTCATAAGTTCGCTTTGAATAAATTACACTGACAATTGCTCCCCCTATACCAAAAAATGCCCATGAAAATCCAATCAGGTCGTACATTTCGAACTTGATTAGAATGTACATTGCCACAATGGCGAGTGAAATAAGAACACCCCACAAAAGATGATAAAAACCTGCGTAATTTTGTTTTCTTTTTGTTCTTTCGATCATTTCTTTAATTACTTCTAAAGCCTGTTCATTAGTTATTTGATCCATACTACCTCCTTTTTTGTATCAAAGTACTTTGCAATACAAAGTTATTTTTATTACGAAGGCTTTCTTGTCAAATTATTTTTTTTAGAATTACTTTAAAACAATTCTTTCTTGACTCAAAACTAACACTAATCCATTAGATAGCTGTGAGTTGAAATTAAATAACTTACAGGGAGTGAACGATGAAAAAGTTCAATCTTATTTTAATTATATTTCTACTTTTCCCTCTTTTTTTAACTGCTATTGAATTTGGAGTTAAACTTGAGACTTCCGGTGGACCGATCCTTTCGGCTATGGTTGGTTTTCCGCTAAATGAGAAACTGGATCTTGAATTTGCTGCCGGAGGATTTCCCGGGATAATTTTCCGTTCGGATGCTAACTTTAAATTTAAAAAAGATAGAAAGTGGTTTCCATTTTATTTAGCCGGTGCAGGAGTTATGAGTTTTTTCCGAGGAAGTGCTGATGGTAAGACCATAGTTACTTTTCAGGTAAATACTGCTGTTCGTACTTTTCAATTATCTGTTTTTGAGATCTCACCATACATCGGTATCCTCTACGTACCAAGCTGGATAAACACAGATTTCGATAACACTACTGGCATTGAGGTTATTCCAATGCTGGGTGTGGAAATGATGTTTGGGAAATGAATCCCATCCCTGCCCTTCCCCTTTACCAAAGAGGAAGGGTAAAAGATATTCATCTTCCCCCTCTTGACTTAAGAGGGGATTAGGGGGAAGTTCAACTTTCGCAAACAACAAAGAATATGTCTTTTAAAGCGACGATGTCTTACTTCGTTAAGCCATCTTATTTTTACTTAATAAAACCAACATTAAATGTTTACATTACTTCTGGGGAGATAAGTTAATAAGAAATATTCTTTAATAATAATTTACTCTTTTCCTTCGACTAACTCTGTCCTTCACCTGTCCTGAGCAAAGATGACACAAGTAAGGCCGAAACCAATTATATTCTTTCCTTGACTCCAAATTCCTATAATCTATTAGATATCTATAAATTTAAATTAAATAACTAAAAAGGGAGAAAGGAATGAAAAAGATATTAACTGCGATATTGATAATAATGCTTTTTACCTGCTCATTATTAATGGGACAAACAAAAGAAAAACCAGCCGAAAAAGTAACAGACGTTAAAGGAAAGCTGGCTGGTACAGTAACCGATGTAAAAGGGAAACCCATCTCAAAAGCAAATATAATTATTGAAGGCACGGAATTTCAAACCCAATCAAAGAAAAGCGGCTCTTATTCTTTAGCAAACATTCCAACGGGAAAATATAATGTCATTTGTGAAAGTAGTGGTTTTATTACTGATAAAGTGAATGATGTAATAATTAAACACAACAAAACTACAAAACTGAACTTCGTACTTATCCGGCAAGCTGGTGATGAGGAAAAAATAAAGATTATTGAATCTCCTACAATTGCTGTCGAAGAAAAAAGAAAGGGTGATGTCAAAACAAGTTCAGGAAGAACTATTACTGAAGCGGAGATCAAAGATGAGCACATTTCTAAGTTTGTTCTAATAGAAGAAGATCTTGATGAGGAAGATGATGAAGACATAGAAATCGTAGATGGTGGTGAAACTGAGATAATTGAGACAATTGGAAAAACCACTCTTGATCCATACGAAGATATGTCTGTTTCCGAGACAAAAGAAGTAAAGAAAGCACGCCCTTCTGAAAGACCTCGTTCCAAAGTTACAGCATCTTCATATTCCGGTTTGAAAGCCGGATTTGTGGATGATAATAAACAATTCAATTATTTCTTGAATTTCTTAGAAAAATATACAAGACAGGTGGCATCACTTTCTATTAATATTACTGAAAGAATAATCCTGAATATAAAAGATGGACAGGGAAAATCTTTACCGGATGCAAAAATAAAAATCTTTGCAGGAAAGACAGAACTGGAAAGTGGTTTGTCCTATTCTGACGGACGCTATCTATTCTTTCCCTCGGAATATAAAAAAAGGTACTACGAATACAGGCTGGAAGTAGAATATTCCGGTATTACAAAAAAGGTGATGATCTATCGGCAGGGAAAACGTGAAATAGATATTTCAATAGCAAATATCCAAAAAGCTTCATCGGAAAATATTCCGCTCGATATCCTATTTGTGCTGGATACCACCGGAAGTATGGGAGAAGAGATCAGACGGCTTCGCAACAGCATCGAGATCATCAATCTTAATATTTCCGAGATTTCTCCCACTCCCGATATACGTTATGGATTAGTATTATACAGAGATATCAAAGATATATATAATACAAAAATTATCCCGCTTAATGATAGCCTCCCTGAATTTCAAAGGCATTTATCTATGGTTACCTCCGATGGTGGTGGAGATAGATCTGAAAACCTGCAGGCTGCTCTGGAGGACGCACTCACCAAAATCAGCTGGCGTAAAAACGGAGTGAGATTAGCCTTCATCATAACCGATGCACCACCTCACCTGGATTATGGCCAAGACTACACTTATGTAAATGCTGTTCATGATGCAAAGAAAAAAGGCATCAAACTCTTCAGCATTGGAACCGGAGGTTTACCTCTGGGTGGAGAGTATGTGCTTCGTCAGATCTCGCAATACACATTTGCCAACTATGTATTCCTAACCTACGGAGAAAAAGGTGAAAGCGAAGGAGGAGCTCCCGGAAGTGTAAGTCATCACACCGGTGAGAATTTCCAAACCGATAAACTGGAAGCAATAATAATTCGTAAAGTGAAAGAGGAACTGCATAATTATTTTGGCAAACCACTGTATGGCGGTGATGAATATTTGCAGGCTACAAAGATAGAGGATGAAGAAAAGAAAGTAACACTGGAAAAATTATTTACAATGGCAATCACTCAACTTCAGGATTACTCTTCCATTAAAATACCGGACAGAACACCTGCTGCCGTACTGCCCATTATGTGTTCAAAAGAAAAACTGAAGGTGAATGCCGAATATTTTACTGCCAACCTGTTGTTTGCATTTTCCCTAAACAAAACTTTTAAAGCTATCGAACGGGATGACCTGCAAAAAATAATTGAAGAACAGAAGCTGCAGCTTACAGGTCTTACCGATCTGGATAAAGCAGTTGAGGTTGGGAAGATAATGGGTGCAGATATGCTGATAGCCGGTGAACTGTTTGAAAAAAGTGATTGTTTTGAACTATATTTAAAACTCCTGAATGTAAAAACAGCGGAAGTATTGTCTGTAACTAAAACCAAAATAGATAAATCGTTAGGATTATAGTTTATAAATATTAAGTGAACTCCATCCCTTCCCCTTTACCAAAGACGAAGGGCGAGAAAGAATTTCAAGAAGTGAATCGCCTCCCCCTCTTGATTTAAGAGGGGGTCGGGGGGAGTTCAACTTAGCGAATACCGAGGGGAGTTTAATGACCACAAGAATTTACAATAGAAAGATACAAATGAGCAGAAGGAAAGAACTCCGAAAGAGAGAAACTACTGCTGAGAAGATACTTTGGAGTTCACTCAGGAGACGTAATATTAATAACATAAAGTTCTATCGTCAATATGGAATTGGAGCTTACATTGCAGATTTCTACGCACCATCATTAAGATTATGTATTGAAGTTGATGGCAAACAACACCATACAGAAACAGGTTCAGAGTATGATGCAGAGCGTGATAATTATATGGAATCTCTGAATATTCAAATACTCCGTTTTAAGAATGAATTAGTAATTGAAGATACGGTTAATATAGTGAGTGAGATTAAAAGAGCTATCAAATTAATATTAGATTCAGAGAAAAAGTGATTTTAAAATCGAACCCCATCCCTGCCCTTCCCCTTTACCAAAGGTGAAGGGTAAAAGATATTCATCTCCTCCTCTTGATTTAAGAGGGGACTGGGGGGAGTTCTACTCCCACTGTCTACTGATCTCATAACAACAAATTGCAGTACAAACTCCCACATTTAAAGAATTCTTCCAACCTGAGAGTGGAATTTGGATTATTTTATCAGCAAGCTTAAGAGTCTCTTCTGATATTCCCAAAGCTTCATTTCCCAGAATTAGTGCGCATTTTTTCTTAAAGTTTGTTTGAGAAATATCTATTGAATGAGTTGTTGTTTCAAGAGCATAAATTGTGAATCTATCTTTCTTTAATTTTCTTACAACCTGTTCTACAGAAGAATGGGCTGACCACTTAACAAATTCATCGGTTCCCATTGCTGTTTTTTGCACCTTTTTATTTTCCGGTGTAGGAGTGTAACCGCAAAGATAGATATGGGAAACCCCAAAGCATTCTGCCGAGCGGAAAATTGATCCTACATTAAAAGCAGAGCGTAGATCATCCAGAATAAGATAAAGTGGAATAGTTGATTTTTCTGGTTTATGCTCATCATCTTTTAAAATAATAAATTCATCATCTTTTAGGTTTTTACCAAATTCCTGTTCTATAGGAACTGCCAGAGCCAGGAATTCTCTTTTAGATAAGGTTCTAATATCTTTCTTGATCTCATAATTCATGTAGGCAAGATAGGCTTGGAATTCTTTTAACAATTCTTTTCGCAATGGTTCGTTCTGCCAACCGGCATCAATTTTCGTAATGAGTTCAATAAGCTTTTTGCCTTGTTTTTCGTGATTAAATTTTTGGAAAATATCTTTTGTGAATTTCATATAAAAATGAGGAAGCGATACAGCTTCCTCATAAATTTTTTATTCTAATTAACCTTTTATTACTTTTTTCAAAACTTTTTTCTTTTTAGGTTTATATTCTTCTAATTCCGCTCGCAGTCTTGCATTTTCTTTTTTTAATGCTTCGTTTTCTGCTCTTAGTTTTTGATATTTCCCTTGAAAACCATTATGCTTTGTTTGAAGTGTTTCCCACTTAACTCTGTAATCCTTTCGTTCAGATTTCAGTCTTAAATTAGTTTTTTTAAGAGCATCTACTTCAGATTTATTTGTCTGAAAGCTCTTCATCAACGCTATGTGTTTCTTATCCAACTGTTGCCATTTAATTCTAAGATTATGTTCCCGGGTCTGTAAATTAATATAAAGATCATTTAAATTGTTATACTCTAATTCATAGTTCATCTTTTTCTTGGTTGCAGTAACCGTCTTTTTTTGTTTGATCTGCTCACTTTGTTGAGCACCTAAACATAAAACCAGACTTAGCAGCATTAAAATAATAATTGTTTTTTTCATTTTTCCTCCCACTTATTTTTTTATTTGAAATGTTTCTCATTAGATTAATGTGTCAATAATTTTGTTCTATCTGCTTGAATTAGCGTCTTGTTTTTGTGTAGATTTTTTATTCAACTTGACATACTTATTACTATAAATTGTATCAAAAAAGCTTTAGGGGGCTCAATGAAATACAATAGAAAAATATTTGGATATGAATGCGACATTTATGGTCATTTAAATAATGCAAATTATCTTCATTTTTATGAGGAAGCGCGTGCAGATGCACTGGAAGAGATGGATATGTCCGTTGAAAAATTGAGTGAAGAAGGTGTACACGTCTATCTAAGCGAGATCAACCTCTCTTTTAAGATCGGACTTCCCATGGGAGCAAATGTAATAATAGATACAAGAATGATAAAGGCCACTCGGGCAACTTCAATTTGGAAGCAGAAAATTTTTAATAGTGCAGGTGAGCTTTGTAATATAGCAATTGTAAGAGGTGTTTTTATTAAGGATGGAAAACCGTTTAGAATATCAAAAGAATTATTTGAAGATTATAAAAAACACATTCAACCAGAGTAATAATATTCTGATTTTATATTTATAGCAATAGTGTAGCCAAACCCAGGAATGAAGCGAATCCACCAATATCCGTAAGCATTGTAATTATCACACTGGAAGCCAGGGCAGGATCGATCTTCAATGTTTTCATAATTACCGGAATTGATGAACCAACAAGCCCGGCAATGAACATATTACAAACCATAGATATTCCAAGAACTGCACCCAGAAGAATATCCCCCTTCAAAAGATACGCGATAAACATGGCAACTGAACCAATTAATATACCGTTTATTATTCCAACAGTGATCTCTTTGAATATTGCCCTGTATGTGTTGTAGAGAGTTAGTTCTCCCAGTGCAATACCACGTGTGATCACTATAAGAGTTTGTGTTCCGGAATTTCCTCCCAGACCCGCAACAATAGGCATGAGAACAGCTAGGAAAGATAAACGTGCTATTGTTCCTTCAAAAATTCCAACGACGCTGGAAACAAGAAGTGCAGTAAAAAGATTCAGGGTTAGCCAGGGAAGTCTCTTCCGAACAGAACTAAATGGTGAGGTGAACACTTTATCCTCGTTCTCTAAACCTACCATTTTATAAACGTCTTCCGAAGCTTCTTCATCAATTACATCAATAATATCATCAACCGTGATTCTGCCGAGTAAATGATTTTCTTTATCGATAACAGGTAAAATATAAATATCATATTTACGGAAGATCCCGGCAACCTCTTCCTGATCCATCTCAACCGGAGCTGAGATCACATCTTTATCCATAATATCTACAGCAGTCATCTCTGCTCTGCATAAAAGTAATTTTGATGCTTCCAGGATCCCGATTAGTTTATTTTCAATATTAGTAACAAAAATGTAATAGAGCTTTTCTACATCATCATAATTATCTCGAATATGATCGATCATCTCAGCGCGATTCATCTCCTTATTCACGGTGATGATCTCTTTCTGCATGATACCACCGGCGGTATCCTCATCATACTCCAGAAGCTGCTTAATTTCATCGGAATCTTCTTTATCTATCTTCAGTAGAACATCTTTAAGCTGGTGTTCATCGAGCTCGGCAGCGATATCAGTAGCTTCATCAGAATCCATTTCATCCATGATCTCAACCAGACGTTTCTGATGAATGGTTTCCAGGATATCTTCCCGCAGTTCATCATGAAGATCAGACAGCACATCTGAAGCAAGTTCTGAAGAGAGATATGAGAAAGCCTGAACTTGAAATTCAGCGGGGAGTTCATTTATTATTTGAGCGGCATCACCAGGATGAAGAAGATTGATCTTTTTTGTTATTTCATCAAATTGTTCATTTTCAAACAGTGCTATAATTTGATCTATAGATAACTTTAACATATATAACTCCTCATTTGTCAGGATTCTGCAAAAAAAAGGATAATTCTGTCTATAATTTTTCTTATCAGCAACTAAAAAAGCCCCGAAAAACGGGGCTTCAATATTTGATGATCAAGTTTATATTAGTCTATAAAGTGATCTATTTCTTTTTTGGTTTTGCTTCTTCTTTATGTTCACTGCCTACTGTAAATTCAATAATTGCCATTGGAGCACAATCACCACGACGGTAACCATTTTTCAATACTCTTGTATACCCGCCTTCGGTTGTCTCAAATCTAGGTGCGATCTCATCAAAAACTTTTTTTACAAGATCTCTATTCTTAAGCACTTTAAATGCTAATCTGCGATGATGAACAGAACCTTTCTTTCCGTAAGTAATAACTCTTTCTGCCAGGCTTCTTATTTCTTTTGCTTTAGCTTGAGTAGTATTAATTCTTTCGTGTTTCACAAGGGAAGCAACAAGATTTTTGAGCATCAAATTACGATGCCCTTTTTCTCTACCAAATTTTCTTCCGCTAACTTTATGTCTCATAGTTCAATCCTTATTTCTTGGTAGTAACTTTATTTTTGGCGTCTTCGATCTTCTTTCTCATACCGGTAACATCCATACCGAGAGAAAGTTCGTATTGACCAAGTAAAGCATGAATCTCTTCAAGAGATTTCTTACCGAAGTTTCTATATTTCAACATTTCATTTTCATTCTTTTCTACAAGTTCACCAATTTTATCGATCTTAGCTGCAGAAAGGCAATTGCTACAACGAACAGAAAGTTCAAGCTCGTTCACATTAGTAGCTAATATCTTCTCCATTCTTTCCAGTTCAGGATCCATTGCTATTTCTTCAATATACTCAGGTTCCTTCTCAAATAGAACAACTGCATCATACAGATCTCTAAGAATTTTTGCGGAAAGATAAAGTGAATCTTTGGGGTCTATACTGCCATTTGTAGTGACTTCCATAATAAGTTTATCAAAATCAATACGTTCACCAACACGTTGATTTCCAACTTCAAAATTCACTTTAACAATTGGAGAATAGATAGAATCTATTGGAATAACACCAACTGATTTTTCTTCCATATCATGGTTATCTGCAGAAACATAACCTCTACCGATACCAATCCATAATTCCATCCTGAAATCAACATCTTCAGTCATTTCTATAAGTTCAAGATCTTCATTAATAATCTTTACATCAGCAGTCCCTTGGATATCAGCAGCTGTAATTACGCCTTTACCTTTATGTTCTAAAACAAGTTTCTCTTCACTAACTAAATCAGTTTGAATAACTAGTTTTTTCAGTTTAAGAATGAGGTCCATAAAATCTGAGGTTGATCCCGGGATTGCTGAGAATTCATGGTGTAATCCTTCGATCTTTACATAACGTATCGCAGCACCCTGAATGGATGTAAGCAATACTCTTCTCAGTGTATTCCCAATTGTTGTAGCAAAACCAGATTCTAATGGTCCAATTTCAAATTTTCCGTAGGTCGAGCTGTATGTTTTCTCATCGACTACTACTGATTCCGGCAACTGTAACGGCTCTAGGAATTTCATATAAGATCTCCTAATCTACTATTTGGAATAATATTCAACGATCAAACGTTCATCAGTATCAAGTTGGATCTGCTCACGAGTTGGAATACTGATAATTTGTCCTTTAAATTTATCTTTATCAACTTTGAACCAATCGATGCTGTCAACTTCTGTTGAAGCTTCCATGGCTTCCTGGATCAAAAGCATTTGCCTGCTTTTTTCCTTAATTAAAATTTCATCATCTGCACGAACATTAAAAGAAGGGATATTTACCTTTCTATCGTTAACTAAAACGTGACCATGAAGAATGATCTGTCTGGCTGATTTTCTGGAAGGAGCAAAGCCCATACGATAGACGATGTTATCTAAACGTGTTTCCAAGATCTGAAGTAAGTTCTCACCCGTAATACCAGATTTTTTTGCAGCCATTTTAAAATATTTTCTAAATTGTTTTTCTAAAACACCATAAGTTCGGCGTACTTTTTGTTTTTCTCTCAAATGTACACCATAATCACTCATTCTCTTTCTAAAACCTCGGGAATTACCGTGTTCTCCTGGAATAAATGGTCTTTTTTCAAAAGCACATTTTTCGGAGTTACAGCGTGAACCCTTGAGGAATAATTTCGTTCCTTCTCTTCTACATAATTTACAAGATGATCCTGTATATCTCGCCATAATATAATCCTTATACTCTTCTAGTTTTTCTTGGTCTACACCCGTTGTGCGGGATAGGTGTTTTATCTTCGATCAATGTGATCTCCAGACCATTTGCATTGAGTGCACGAATTGCAGACTCTCTACCGCCACCAGGACCTTTTACAATAACTTTAACTTTATTCACACCCATTTCTAATGCTGCTGCTGCAACTTCTTCTGCTGCAAGCTGTGCTGCAAATGGTGTACTCTTCTTCGATCCTTTATATCCAATCTTCCCGCCACTTGACCAGGTAAGAAGATTTCCAGCCTTATCTGTTAAGGAAACAATTGTATTATTGAAACTGGAATGAATATGAGCTACACCTTCATTATACGAAAGTCTTACTCTTTTCTTTTTTCTAACTTTAGTAGTTTCTTTTGCCATCATTCACTCCCTTACTATCTCTTTCTGCCCTTACGGGTTCTGGCATTTGTATGTGTACGCTGTCCACGAACCGGAAGACCAGATTTATGGCGAATGCCGCGATAGCAATTAATTTCCATAAGGCGTTTAATATCCATTGCCTTTTGTGTTCTCAAATCACCTTCAACAACATAATCATCAAGAATGATCTCACGTAATTTCTTTTCCTGCTCAATATTGAGATCTTTAACTTTGATATTCTCATCAATATCTAACTTTGCAAGAATTTGTTCGGCAGTGGATTTGCCTATTCCGTAGATATAGGTAAGCCCGATAACTATTCTTTTTTCTCTTGGTAATTCTACCCCTGATATATGTGCCAAGCTTCCTCCTTATCTAACCTTGACGTTGTTTATGCTTTGGATTACTAGA
>JAGLPW010000016.1 GCA_023137125.1 Candidatus Cloacimonadota bacterium
TTTTTATCCATTCCGGTTTTACTGTATCTGGTCCCGGTTTGGAAAGAGCGATCATCACATCTGCACCCACGCATGCTTCAGAAAATTCTGTTATCTTCTCAGGATTTGTGCTTTCACAAAGTTCCCATTTTCTGTAGAAACGCTTATCTGATTCGATGTCAGATCGACCAGTATGCAATCCGCCTTTAGAATCAAACATATATATCTTTTTAGGATCTCCGCCTGCAGCAATTATCAATCTGGCAATTGTTGTATTAGAAGCTCCCGCTCCCAACATTACGATCTTTACATCTTCTATTTTTTTCTCTGCTAATTTTAAAGCATTGATAAGTCCGGCTAAAGTAACACATGCAGTTCCTTGTGCATCATCATGCCAAACAGGAATATCGCATTCTTCTCGAAGTGTATCTAATACTTTATAACAATTTGGTTGGGAAATATCTTCCAGATTAATTGCGCCAAAACTGTGTTGGCACATTTTCACGAAATCAATTATTTTTTGTGGATCGTTTTTGCCATTTTCATCTTTACTATCTACACAAAGAGCAACTCCATCTACGCCACCGAGATACTTCATCAAAAAAGCTTTTCCTTCCATCACACCCAGTCCACCAGGAGGTGTACAATCTCCGTCACCCAGAACACGTGTGGAATCACTAACAACAGCTACCAAATTCCCACGGTTGGAAAGATCAAAGCTTGTGTCGTTATCATCACGGATCGTAGTGGATATTTTGGAAACTCCCGGTGTATACCAGACGTTAAACCAGTTAAACCCAAACACGCCTGCTTTAGGAACGGTCTGGATCTTTCCTCCATAAAACTTATGAGCATCTTCCGACATTTTTTTGAGGAACAATGTTTTACCCTTGGCAATTTGCTCCTGTGAAAAATCATCAGGAAAAACTTCGTTTAAATTTGTGAGATCGATCTTTAATTTTTCCATTCTACATAATCTCCTTTATATTATCTTTTATACTCTTCGACACCGGCTTTGTAGATATCATTCCCATATACATCATTTGCTACAACACATGGGAAGTTCTCTACTTTCATTTCACGGATAGCTTCCGGTCCCAGATCTTCATATGCTATTACTTTTGATTCTTTAATAGATTTGGCTACAACAACTGCTGCGCCACCAACCGCAGCTAAGTAAACTGCTTTGTTTTTTATCATTGAATCTATCACTGCTTGGCTTCTTGGTCCTTTTCCTATCATTGCTTTCATCCCTACATCCAGAAGTGCAGGAGCATATGGATCCATTCTATAGCTTGTGGTAGGTCCGGCAGAACCGATGGGTTTTCCGGGAGGAGCAGGTGCAGGTCCTACATAATATATAATTTGTCCTTCTGCATCAAAGGGTAGTTTTTCTCCTTTTTCTAGAAGTTCCACAAGTCTTTTATGTGCAGCATCTCTTCCTGTATAAACTGTTCCGGTAATATAAACCTGATCTCCGATCTTCAATTTTTCCAGATCTTCAGTTTTTAAGGGTGTAGTTAAATGTACTTCCATTATTTTCTCCTTATTTTTTAGCAACGAACTACACGAACAAAAACCAACAAATTATTCATTTGATGTAATAAAGTTCGGTATTCTAATAATATCAAAACCTAATTTATCATTTGGAAAATTTATAAGAATCCCAAGCTTGAAATTAGTTGCTTTTAGATAATTTAATAACTGTGCGTTATGTACATCTGTTATTTTTGAAACACACTTCAGCTCAATGATGATCTTGTCATCAACAATAACATCAGCACAATATTCACCAACTATTTTTTCTTTATAAATAACATTAAATTTAGTTTGAGTTTTTACGATAAAACCCAATAATTCTAATTCAATTCTCAACGCATTCTCATATACTTTTTCCAAGAATCCGTTTCCTAAATTCTTACGAACCTCGATACATGCTTGCTTAATTTTGAAAAATTCTTCTTTGAAAATTAAATCAATCATTTTTCTCTCTTTTACTAACAAACACTTTTTTTTTTTCGATCTGTTAGTTTTGTTCGTTGCTGATTCTTTTAAATCACAGCACTTTTATGACGAGCAGCATGACATTGAACATTCACAGCAACCGGCATAGAAGCAATATGGCACGGTTTTGAAAGAATATGAACAGCTAGGGCTGTTGTTCTGCCGCCAAGTCCTTGCGGACCGATTCCCAGATTATTTATCTTTTCTAATATCTCTTCTTCTACTTTTGCCCATTTGGGATCGGGATTTTTTTCTGTGAGTAAACGTAATAAAGATTTCTTTGCAAGAAGTGCACTTTGTTCAAAATTCCCACCTAAACCAACACCTACAACTATCGGTGGACACGGGTTTCCCCCTGACCTGCTTATTCGATCTACAACGAAATCTACAACACCTTTAATGCCGTCAGCAGCTTTCATCATTTTTACTTCGCTCATGTTTTCACTACC
>JAGLPW010000160.1 GCA_023137125.1 Candidatus Cloacimonadota bacterium
GATAAATTCATTGAGATCAGTTGGGAAAGTTATTCCAGCGATTTTCATGAAACTTCTGACAAGCAAATAAAGCAGTTTAAAGATTCAACAAACTCTATTATGCAGCATCTTTTCCAACAAAAGAAAAAGATAATCTTCCTCAATTTTCCTACTCACCAGCTTGCAGAGTTTATTGGTACAGATTATGAAAAGCTTGTTAACACATATATACAGGGCGTAAATTGTAATTATAACTTATTAAAAATTAACGGTGAAGAATACCGTGAGCAATACTTCTCGTTCTCTAATTATCGAATAACAACTAATGATGAAACATTGGCTATTAAAATAAATAGAGATAAACCTGTTCTCTTTTCCGGTGATATTACTGAATACCAAATAATTGTATTACCTACAGGAATAATTGAATTTCCATTACTGCGCGAGAGCATGAACGGTATCTACTTTGCAGAGAAGATCTATTATAAAGATCGAAATTATAATAATATAAAAATTAAATTCGAGAATGGTTCAATTCGCTATGTTGCATTCAAAGAAGATAAGAAAGGAAACTTCCATTTGCAGAACGAGCTCATAAACAATGATAGAGAGTGTTTCCTAACTCTGGGATTCAATCAAGATATCAGAGAATACACAAATTATTTCTCTTATGATCGTTGTATTGATGGCAATATATCAATGAAGTTTTTTGATAAAAATTCAAAACCGATCTTTCTTTCAAATATAAATAGCAAAATAGATAAAGAAAATAGATAAATATAATAGATTAGATCTGTTGCAAAATTAAGGAGACGTGAATGAAAATTGGTTTTGACAATGCAAAATATTTAGAAGAACAAACAGCAGCAATTTTAGAGAGAGTAAGTAAATTTGATAATAAGCTTTATCTTGAATTTGGTGGAAAGCTCATCTTCGATTATCATGCTTCGCGTGTTTTACCGGGATTTCACCCCAATGTTAAAATGGATTTGCTGCAAAAACTTAAGGATCGAGCAGACATAATACTCTGTATTTATGCTGGTGATATTGAGAGGAAAAAAATCCGAGCTGATTTCGGGATAACCTATGATGTGGATGCGCTTAAACTTATTGATGACTTAAGAGAGCGTGATATTAATGTTGCTGCTGTTGTAATTACTAGGTTTGAAGAACAACCGGCTGCAATTATTTTTAAAAACAAACTTGAACGCAGAAACGTTAAGGTGTATACTCATAAATTCACAAAAGGTTATCCAACAGACGTCGATTTAATTGTTAGTAAAGAAGGATACGGAGCAAACGATTACATTGAAACCACGAAACCACTTGTAATTGTAACAGGACCCGGACCCGGAAGTGGAAAACTTGCAACTTGTCTTTCACAAATGTATCATGAGCACATAAGAGGAATTGAAGCCGGATATGCAAAATTTGAAACATTCCCAATTTGGAGCATCCCCTTAAAACATCCTATAAATATTGCTTATGAATCTGCCACAGCCGACTTAAAAGATTATAATCTTGTAGACCCATTTCATTTGGAAGCTTATGGTGAAGCAGCCATTAATTATAACCGCGATGTAGATGCATTTCCTGTACTTAAAAGAATTTTAGAGAAGATCACAGGTGGAGAGGCAATGTATCAATCTCCAACTGATATGGGTGTGAATCGAGCAGGTTTTGGGATTATTGATGATGAAGTTACAAAAGAAGCTTCACGTCAGGAAATAATTCGTAGATTCTTTCGTTATAAATGTGAATATGTAATGGGATTTGTAAATAAAGATACTGTTGATCGTGCTGAACTTATCATGAATGAAGTTGCTGCAAAACCGGAAGATAGAAAGGTTGTAGGACCTGCGCGCAAGGCATCTATTCAAGCCGAATCAAGTGGGAAAGGAAATGAGGGAATTTTCTGCGGATCTGCTATTGAATTACAGGATGGATCGATCGTAATAGGCAAGAATTCACCACTCATGCATTCTGCATCAAGTTTGATACTTAATGCTATAAAGGTGCTGGCTGGAATTCCAGATGAAATTCATCTTCTTTCACCTCAAGTGATAGAATCTATATTTAATTTTGAAAAGAATATTCTAGGTGAAAAATCTGTAAGTTTAGATTTAGAAGAAACCCTCATCGCTCTGAGTATAAGTGCTACGACAAATCCAACATCTCAAGTAGCAATGGAAAAAATAAAAGAACTACGTGGTTGTGAGGTTCATATGACCCACATTCCAACGCCAGGTGATGAAGTTGGTTTACGCCGGATCGGTGTCAATCTTACAACTGATCCAAATTTTTCAACCAATAGTTTATTTACTTCATAGTATAAGAACAGGAGAATTATTTTGGCTAAACATATTTTTGTAATTGGTGGTGTTTTATCTTCGCTAGGTAAGGGAATTGCGGCTTCTTCAATTGGACTAATTTTAAAGAAGATGGGATATAAAGTAGTAATGCAAAAATTTGATCCATATTTGAATGTAGACCCCGGAACGATGAGTCCATTCCAACATGGTGAGGTTTTCGTTACAGATGATGGAGCAGAAACAGATCTCGATCTGGGTCATTATGAAAGATTCATTGGTAATCCTTTGACCAAGAACTCAAATTCCACTTCCGGACAGATATATGAGACTGTTCTAAAAAAAGAAAGACGTGGTGACTATTTAGGAAAAACTGTTCAGGTAATTCCTCATATAACCGATGAGATAAAAAGAGTTATTACAACTATTGGAAAAGATAGTGATATTGTTATAACTGAAATTGGTGGGACTGTTGGAGATATTGAAAGTCTGCCCTTTTTAGAGGCTGTGAGACAATTCCGAATGGATGTAGGCATGGAAAATTCACTCTTCATTTTCCTTACATACGTTCCATATATAAAAGCGGCAGGTGAACTTAAAACAAAACCTACTCAACACGCCACAACTAAATTACGTGAGATAGGTATCCAGCCCGATCTACTAATTTGCCGTTCGGAAATGCCATTGAATGATGAGATTGAATCTAAGATCTCGCTTTTCACAAATGTACCTAAAAGCAGGGTTATAAATGCTTATGATGCCTCTACAATTTATGAAGTGCCAAAAATTCTCATGGAAGCTAAAATTCATGAGAGAATATGTGAACATCTTCACTTAAGCCAGCGTAAGATCGATTTTTCTGATTGGGATAGAATAGTAGATGGCATATTGAATTCTACCGAAGAAGTAGAAATTGCAGTTTGTGGTAAATATATCGAGCATCAGGATGCATATAAAAGTGTTTGGGCAGCCCTTATACATTCAGCAGCAGCAAACAAATTGAAACTTAAAATTAAATGGATCGATTCAGAAAAGATAAGCAGTAAGAGTGATATTGAGAAGAATCTGGCTGATGTAGATGGAATTCTTGTTCCAGGTGGTTTTGGAAATCGTGGTATTGAAGGAAAGATTGCTATCGCAGGATTTGCCAGAGAAAACAAGATACCATTCTTTGGTATTTGTCTTGGTTTGCAGATCGCAGTAATTGAATTTACTCAGAATGTATGTGGTTTGAAAGATTCTTATAGCAGTGAGTTTATTGAGGATTGTGAGCATCCTGTTATTCACCTTATGGATGATCAAAAATACTTAGAAAAAATGGGTGGCACTATGCGATTAGGTGCTCAGCCCTGCGTACTAAAAGATAACAGTCTGGTTAAGAAAATATACAAGAAAGCCGAAATATCTGAGAGACATCGGCATAGATATGAATTTAATAATAAATACAGAAATATCATTGAAGAAAATGGAATGAAAATAGTTGGAACTTCACCGGATGACTTACTTGTTGAAATTGTAGAGATTCCTGATCATCCATTCTTTATTGCAGTTCAATATCATCCTGAATTCAAATCACGACCGGATAATCCGCATCCTATTTTCTTTGAATTCGTAAAAGCAGCAGGTAAAAAAGGGAAAAACACCCGCTAAATACACGAAATATCGCGGATAATTTATTAGTTTGATTTGAATTGGTTTCAGTAATTTAATTAGTGTCATTCCCGTGAAAACGGGAATCTATGATTTGATATTAAAATTTTGCTCGTTAGCAAGTTGAACTTGCTAACGCACTTGTGTTGGATAAGTTCAACTTATCAACAAGAAAGGAAAATTATGAAATTAAAAATAATATCAATACTTTCAATTCTTATTATTGCACAATTATGTACTGGTCTTTCATTTACTCATTTCTGGGGTAAAATTACAGGGAGATATCGTGTTGATACCGTCGAACTCCCTCCACCTTCTGTTGACAACGGCTGGAAATGGCTCAGCTTTCCTGCGCTGGATAACGTCTTAACTGATGCAGACATTGCCGATAATGTACTGGGGGATATTCTGGATCCAACAATTCTTGATAAAGTGGAAGCACATGACTATACAATTGATTATAATATTGGTACTCAAACCTGGAATAATTCATCTGAACAATTTTCCCGTACTGAAGGTTTCAAATTCCACATGAACGCTGCTGCTGATCTGAATGTACCGGGTTTCCTAGAATATCCGATGACGCAAATAAGTTTGATAGGTAATCAAGAAGAGAACTGGATCGGTTATTGGCTGGAAGAAACACAGCATGTTAGTGATGCTTTTAGTGGTTATTGGGATGCTTCAAACATTTACTTCATACATCATCAAAATTGGACAGCATTTTATCTAGGTCGATGGCGGATTCAATTATATTCAGGTCGTCTACCAACGCTTTCTTATGGTGATATGGTCATTGTGAAGTGTCTTACAACAATCAATGACTTCCAGTGGGATACTGGCTTACCGGTAGAGAAGACATTGATTGCAGAAACAGAATATTTCACTTACGAAGAGCAGGCAGATTATGTACCACTTTACATAGAACTGGATAGTAGTAATATGCCACAGGAGATTGGTGTATTTGTAAATGGAGAATGTATTGGTGCTTCAGTTGTGGAAGACTCTCTCTCTCAGATCAATGTATACTCAACATCAGTTCCACCAGGTAATATCGAACTTGAATTGTATTATGGCAATAGAAGTGAAAACAAGCAAATATCTTCTTACAATTGTGTAACCTCTACAAATCCGGATTTAGTAATGAAACAACTTACTACAGAAGATAAAGATGATGCCTGGTTTATAAATCTGCGAGAAGGTTCTGAAATGATACCGGAAATTATAGAATTTTCTGCATCTAATTATCCCAATCCATTTAATCCGGAAACAACAATTGCTTATTCTCTTCCAAATGATGGTATGATTGAGCTTAGAGTTTTCAACATCAGAGGACAACTTGTAAAAACATTGGTTAAGGGAGAGCAGCTGGCAGGATCATATGAAACTGTTTGGAATGGCAAAGACAATAACGAAAAGAGTGTTTCATCAGGAATATACTTCTACAAATTATCAACAAAAGATGATACAATAATGAAGAAGATGTTAATGTTGAAATAGTCTAGTAAATATAATCATCCTAAAGACCCCTCTCTTGGATTAAAGAGAGGGGGTTGGGGTGAGTTTGAGGAATTAATGAAATCTAAATTATTATTCTTTTTCGTGCTAATTTGTGCTAATTCGTGGTTACACTCCACTACCTGGCACATCAAACAAGATGGCACCGGCAACTTCACCACTATCCAGGAAGGTATCAATGCATCTACTGATTCTGATACCGTTCTCGTTTATCCCGGTACTTATTACGAAAACCTTGATTTTAATGGGCGAAATATTGTTTTAGCAAGTCTCGAATTAACAACAGGTAACGAGCAGTACATTGTGTCTACAATAATTGATGGTCAACGCTCCGGTAGTTGTATCCGTATCCATAATGGAGAATCCAATGCACACATTCAGGGTTTCACAATCCAAAATGGTTTTGGCACACAATTTTGGTCGAGAGATGGTGGAGGAATTCTTGTACATGATTATAGTACCGTTTACATTATAAATTGTATAATAAAGAACAATAATGCTAATGCGGGAGCTGGATTATATGCTCGACACGGTTACTTAAATATATCAGGTTTGATAATTAAGAACAATTCAGCACATATAGGCGGTGCAATTTATATAAATGACGATAGTACATTGATTTTTGATCCTGAAAATCGTTGTTCAATTTATAATAATAATGCCGGTCGAGGATCTGATATATATATTGAAGACTCAGGTCATGTTTATGTAGTAGTCGATACTTTTTCAATTTATGAACCCAGCCGTTTTTTTGCTGAATATTTGGATGGTTCCTCTTATAGTTTCGATATACAGAATAATTGGATGGAGCTGGAGCCAAATGACCTGTATGTAGCTGTGGATGGAGATGATGAAAATAGCGGACTTACACCAAATGAACCACTCAAGAATATTTCCTGGGCTGTTCGAAAGATACAAGCTGATGAACAAAATCCCAGAACAATTCATGTAACTTCGGGTACATATTCCTGGGAATCAAATCAACAAATATATCCAATTGGCTGCAAAGAATTTGTGTCGGTTATTGGTGAAGACATGAACAATACAATATTCATGGATGACTATTTGGGCGGAGCTATAATTGGAAAAAATGTTGCAGGTACAATTGAATTCTCAAATCTTTCTATCCAAAATAGCCCAGATATTGAATCTTATGGTGTTGTAAATTTATATGATGTAGACAAAGTGATTCTTAATAATATTAAAATCCAAAATAATTCAAATATTGTGAGTGTTTTTTTTAATGAGTTTGTATATAGTGAATATGATAATCTCATCATTACAGATAATGTAACAAATGGCTCTCATCCTGGTTTAAGATTATCCAATAATGCTGGTTATCTAAAGAACAGCACAATAATGAACAATATCGATAACGGACCAAATCCCTATAGTTGTGTAGTTGCCATGCAATTAATGGCTTATGATGATTTTACTATAGAAAACTGTATTTTTTCTAATAATCATACGACAACGTTGGATAGTAGAATTATAAGGATAACCAATCATAATGGTGGAGATCCTAATATTAAATTTAATAATTGTTTAATTTCAGATAATTCGGTTGGAAGTGGAAACATTTTTCAAGTTTTTAATTATGATGGAACCAGTGAATTTAACAATTGTACTTTTGCTAATAATACTTCTACTAATACAACTCTCTATTCTTACGGTGATATCAATATGACCAACACCATAATGCATGATAACACGGATTATGAAATATTTATGGTAGATGATACACCATATGGCTACACTTATGAACTAAACGTGGAAAACTGCAACATCAAGAATGGTGAAGATGGTGTATACAATATGAACAACGCAAACATCATCAATTGGCTGGAAGGCAACATCAATGAAGATCCACTTTTCCTCTTATCAGGTGATGACCCATATCAATTATCTGAACTTTCATCCTGCATAGATACAGGCACACCGGATACAACTGGTTTATTCCTGCCACCATGGGATCTTTTACATAATTATCGCGTTTGGGATGGAGATGAGGATGGAATAGCAATCATTGATATGGGTTGTTATGAGTTTGGAGCAGATCCTGTTGGAGTATCCGATGATCCAATTCCAGTAACAGATTATCAATTAACGAACTATCCAAATCCATTTAATCCCGAAACTAAGATAGTTTTTGATCTACCAGAATCCAGACAGGTGAAACTGGAGATTTATAACATTAAAGGACAGAAAGTTAAAACTCTGCTGGATTGCTATATGAATCCCGGTAGAAGCGAAATGCTTTGGAACAGCAAAGATGATAATGGCAAAAGAGTTTCTTCAGGAGTATATTTTTATAAATTAAATGTAAATGGTAAAACAGAAAAGACAAAGAAAATGCTGTTATTAAAGTAGTAGGAAAATAAATGAAACTAAAATTTATCATTATAGCACTATTCATTTTACATTTTACTTTCCTTTTTTCCGACACTATCATCGATTCGGTATATTCCGATCCAGTACTGGATGGATATATTTACTTTAGCCAAAATGCTCAAGCTTATCTGGTAAATAATTGGATGTATGATATGGGAGCTGGTGACAGTGGTTTTTCTATGATTGATCCTGATCCGAACTCTCATGATAGATCCTATATTTCTTTTAACTTACCTGAAATCCCCGAGAATTATTATATAGATAGTGTTTTTGTGAGAGTATATCAATTTATGTCCGGAGGATATGATGCTTCAATAGGAGAATACACTGATTTTCCGGTATGGGATATAGCAGGTGGAGATACGATAAAGTGTATTATGAGTCACATTGATTACGGCAACGAATTAGATGTGGGAGATTGGGAAAAGGGTGATGTGGGAAATCCATATACTTATCAAAACAATATCGGCACAATTACGGAAAGTGGAGAAGAGGATTATCGCTATCTCGATGTTACAACCAGTGTTATCCAGGATTATGAATTGAACAGAGATAAAACTCAGTATCGCATAGCATTTCAGATCAATACGGATTGGGATAACGAAACTGACCTCGTAGCGTTTTTAACTGGAAGTACACAATCTGTATGGGCAAGACCACAAGTATTTATAAGATTTACCGATGAGATTAATTCATTAGAGAATGATGAAATTCCATTAGGTCAATCACTTAATTTTGAAATCTATCCCAATCCGGTAAACAATATCTTTGGAGTATTATTATCAAGAAAGGATGTATTCATAAAGAAGTTTGATATCTTTAATGTTAAGGGACAAAAAGTAAAATCATTTGATAGCCCTGAGATTATGAATGGAAGCAGATTGAGCATTGATAGCAGTAAAATGCCTTCCGGTATCTATTTAATGAAATTGATCACAGAAAATGAAGTAGCTGTTAAGAAGTTTCTTATAATGCATTAAAAGGTAATGTAAAAATTTGAAATAAATTTGCTAAACAAAACGACAAATTCTTTCTAGTTTGCGATTGTAGTATCAATTCCCTGAATTGACCGAATGAAAGTTTTTCGGACGATTAAGGATAATCATCCCTACAGGGATTTTAAATACTATTCTTCTTTGTTGTTAAAGAATCTTGTGGTTGGGTAGGCAAACTCAATATTCTTATTCTTAGCAAATTCCAGTAAAATATCTTCCCAGATAGCTTCGGTGTAACCTCTTCGTTTTCTGGTTTCGCATAAATGACGGATAGTAAGTTTTACTCCATGATCTAATACACTTGTATATACAATCGGCGTTAATTCTTTATAATAGATCATATATTTTTTTGCAGCTCTCTTAATCTGATTTTCCATTCTTTTTGAGATGTTCTCACCTTTGGTATTGGCAATATTCAGTAAGATCTTTTTCGCTTTTTGCCAATCACTTTCAAAGGTAACAACAACTTCTATCTCATTCCAGAGATAATTAAAACCTTTATCATAATTTGCCAGATCCTGTGAAAATATTTTACCATTCGGAATATGAACTATTCTGCCGGTACTTTGATCTGCATGAACCCAGTTCCCTATCTCCAATAGAGTGAATTCAAAAAAACTTTGATCTATCACATCACCCGCAAATTCACCTATTTGAACTCTATCACCCACGTTAAAAGGACGTCTTGAAATTATATAAAGCCAACCTGCAAGATTAGCCAGAACATCTTTTAAAGCAATGGCAACACCCGCAGAAACCAATCCTAAATATGTAACCAGGGATTGAGCACCTTTAAACCATATCCTTCCCACAAGGATAATGAGAATTATAAAAAAAGTGGAATTAATTAATTTACGCCAGTGATATTGAATTTTTACTTCAGTTATATTCTTGTTGATCAGTTTAACAATCAGTACTTTTATCAGCCAGATGATAATGATCAATATAAACGATTCAATAAGTTTGATCATGAACGGTGAATTGATATATGGAATACTTTGAATAAAGTTCTTTATTAATTCGAGAAATTCCGTCATTAATCTCTTCTGAAATTCTTGATCAACCTGATCTCCACTCTCCTGTTCTTCTTCCTATTTATAGGATTGTTATTAAGAACCAGTGGTTTAAATTCACCATAACCCATTGCCTGCATCTGTTCGGGAGGGAAAAAATTGTTATCCATAAAGAATTTCACAACATTCAGTGCTCTTGCAGATGAAAGTTCCCAATTGGAAGCATAGCTACCACTTAATATGGGGATATTATCGGTATGCCCTTCTATTCGGATCTGCCATCCGGGTTCACCCTTTATCCTACCTTGAATATTCCTTGCTACTTGAGCCAAAGTACGCAAAGATTCCCATTTTAACAGTGCATCCCCTGTGCCAAATAATACTTCAACAGGAATTGTGATAACATGTTCATTCACATCTAAAAGTGAGTCCAATTTAGCCAGTTCCATCAGTCGTTCATTTTGTTCAACTATTTGCTTATTTTGTTCAATTATTTTTCTGTTCTTCTCATAATCCATTGTTACATAAAAAAATACAAAGAAAACCAGAAGTAGTGCCATCAGATCTGCATATGGTATCATTACATCCAGAAGGTTCTGATTCTCATTAGTTTCATCGCTAAGATCATGGATCCTGCTTTGTTTTGAATGTAAATTACTAGCGAGAATATCTTCTGTTATCAATGTAAATATCCTAATAGTTTTTCTTTAATTTTATGAGAATTTTCATTTTTCTTAATTGAAATAATTCCTGCAATTATTATCTCTCTTACCCTCGTATCTGTATTATTCTTATCTCGGATCTTCCCGGATAATGGTTTGAAAACCAAGGCTGCAAGAATAAGCCCGTAAAGCGTGGTGACAAGGGCCAGCCCCATTGCAGCCGGTATTGCGGCAGGATCTTTTACGCGGTATAGCATAGCAATAAGCCCGATCACTGTTCCCATCATACCAAACATTGGCGCAAAACTACCGGCTATTCTAAACACTCTCTCTGCAATAATATTTTTCTCTGTTATAGATCTACTATCTCGAGTTAAGACTTCCTTTATATGTTCAATATCCTCTCCATCGGCTACTAGATTCATACCTTTAGCTAAAAATGGGATCTCTATTATAGATTCATTCTCAATCAGGCTCTTGTAGCTTGTACTACGGGATTGTTTACTTATATCTAACAATGTATCAATAAGATAAATTTCTGAATATTGTTTATCTTTGAATATTGCGATCAGCGACTTCCCGGCATTTTTCATTGCGTGTGGGGAAAAATAGATAATAACAGCAGATAATGTACCACCTAAAGTAATTGCCATCGCTGCCCAATTGAGGTACAATGATGGATCCTGCTTGAAAAATATCACTGACAAGATTATACCAAAACCTAGCAAAAAACCTATTATTACTGATATTCTCATATTTAATCCTTTATATATTGTAGAATATTTCTAATATTAAAAAGCATCTGATGTTGTATCTTTTCTTGTTCTTTTTGCTCTATCTGTCCTAGATATTCCATATCCTCACGGAAAATTGAAGCAGCTCTAGGTGTTAAGTGATTAAAAAACTTACTTTGCATATCCCTGTCAACACTCTTAAGGAATTTAACCATCTGATCATGATCGGTAGAGAAAACGATCTGCTCGATCTCCTGCTCGGATAATTTAATAATATCAGAATAGAGAAATACTTTCTCTCTCATTTCCTTCCCAACCTCTTCATCTATCTGATTTATTTGATCTAAATATTTCTTAGTTTTATCCAGATCAAGTTGATTAAGTACATTTAGCAGTACATCTTTGCTGTTTGTATTCAATTTTTCATCTTCTATTATTTTATTGAATTTTGTATGCAGGTTATTTCTTAGTTCAATAACTTCTTTCTTTGTTTTGCTGTTGTCTGCTAACATCACTTTTATTATCTGATCTGTCTCACCAATATATGAATTTAAAAATTCACTTACAAACCTGGAGTTCAGATTTGTTAAGATAAAAGCTATATTACCAGCATTCTCATCTTTTAGAAGATTAGAAAAACTTGGTATAGAAAGTTCTTCCAAAAAGCTGAAATCAAATGGTTCGATATCTTTTTTATCATCAATAAGTTTGATAGCCAAGGGCTTATTATTAGAGGATATAATATTTGCAGCTGTACTTGTGCCACCAGCTCCCTGGGCAGACATATTCCCTTTTATCTGAAGCGCTTTCTCAAAACCTGTTACATTTATGTTTTGCATAGAAGTTGTAAGTTTTGTAAATCCGGATCTTAAGATAAAAACAGAAACAAGAATAATAATTAGCAATGCAATTCCCATATAAAGGAAAAAGAAATTATTTACATCTTTTTCTTCTACTTCCGCAGCAATACCGCTGCTAAAATCCATAATATTTTTTACTTGCAGAACATCACCCTTTTCTGGGTTAATATTCATCCAAAGTGCAACATTCTGCTGAATGAATCGCAAAATTTCATCTGATATGTCTTCTTGCAGATAGATCGTGATCTCTTTTTTTACAACAATTGTTGGATATGTTTCCTGATCATCTATCATTGTAGGCATAACGGATCTTGATTTGGCAATAGGAAGTCCGGGAAGACTCTTTTCCTTATCCAGCATCGAGCCATAAACCTGCAATCGGCTGGCTGGATAATCCAGAGTAAGATTTGCAATAACTATAGTCTCTCCCACAATAGGGAAAAGCATTGCCTCGATCCATTCTGCGAGTTCACGTTCTGCCTGAATTTCTTTTACCGTCTCAATATCGAAGTCTTGAGAAAAGAGTTGTAGTGTGAGTAATAAAATTAAAATTATCAACAGTTTCTTCATATAATTTCCTTATCTATTCGTTTGATAGTAATCGCATCATTTTCTTAATTTCAATATTATCCGGATCCATTCTCATGGCATGTCTTAATTGATACATTGCCTCTTCAGTATCACCTAGTCTATAATAAATAGAAGCTAATCTGATGTATGATAGCGAGAGATCCGGAGCAAGAGAGATGGCTCTGTTACATTCATCTATCGCTTTATAATATTCTTCGGAATAATAGAATTCCAGTGCGGAGTTCAAATGAACTGTAGCCCTATTAATTTTCTGAATATCAGATTTTCTAATTTTAGAAGCTTCTTCCTGAACCTTCTGTTCAACTTCTCTTTCATCAATCACACGCTCAATTATTTTAATTGTATCATGTATCGTTCTGGTTTGAAATACTGTATCTATCACAACTTTTTCTATGAATACAGTATCAATATTTGCATCGAAACCCGATGGGAATAATGAAGCAAAATTCTCATCTGAATCATGGCTTTTACCAAAATCTATTTTTATACCAAAGAAGTGTTCACCATAATCAGATTCTAAACTATTCCCTGTAGAAAAAGTTCCACTTTCGTTTGAATCTCCCAATGGATATTGAAAAGCGTAATCCAAACTGATCTGAAGAAAACTGAAATCCAATTTTTCATTTTTCTTATTACTAGTAGGTTCTACCCATTTTTTGGAATAGATATTTACTCCAAAACCACCTGTAAGATCGTGATTGTTCACTCCAAATCTAAGTTGAAGATTCTTAGCCAGTAAATATTCCGCACCAACACCAAAATCAAACTCATTTAAATTCTGATATTTCTTGTATAAAAGATCTCCGCAAAGAACTATTCTCTTCCATGTAAATTCAGAACCAAAACCCAACCGCATTGGAAGCTTATCTTCATTATTGCTGTCAATCGCCATATCAGCTTGAAGGATGTTCCCAGCCAGAAATCCGAAATTTGCATATTTATTTAATCTGTAAGATATTCCCAGATCCAGATCAAAAGCGTTCTTACTTTCGTTGATCTCCGAAAAATTTGTATAGTGATCGAACAAACTGAGCCCAACCGAAAATTTACCCGGTAATTTTTCTGGGAAGATAAAAGCTCCATAATGCAAACCAAATCTTCCCTCTGTATAAGCATTAGAATTGAAAGAACCACCCGTAAGCGCAAAAGCACCTGGAATTTTATTTATTGGAATTGATAAGTAAACAAAGTTCTGAGCGATCTCATCATTATCCATTTGTATCATGTAGGGGCGCGAATCTGTGATCAGCTGAAAATATCGGAGACCAGCTAAACCTGCCGGATTCCATACTGCCGAAGATACATTATGAGATGAGGCAATACCTATTCCGCCCAAAGCTGCATTTCGTACTCCACCATTTTCAAAATCATATCCAAAACAAATGATCGGGAATATTATCAGTGCAATTACAAAAATTTTAAATTTCATTACATTACCTTGCAATTATTATGCTTCCTTGGTAAATTCTTTTATTTATAATTATCTGGTAGATATAAAATCCACCACTAACTAAATTTTGTTCTGTATCTTTCTTATACCATCTGGCTTGTTTGTTATCACCATATTGTTGGATATTCAATTTTGATATTAATTTCCCGCTTCTGTTAAAGATCTTACCTGATATTTTTTGTAGATCAACCTGACTGTAAATTGTTATTTCACAATATTCATCATTCCATTTAACTGTATGTGGTTCAATAAGAACCTTTTCATCCGGAATTTTGGGAGTAACTGTTACAACAAGCTCTGCTGAACATGTAGAGCGTGATACATTGTCATCTAAAATCACTGTTAGCACCTCTGATCCTGTCCAATTCTCCGGTGCGGAGAAAGTAACAACAAAACCCGCAATATCAATATTGATGTTCACGCTATCAACAATAGTTAAAGTTAGTTCCTCCAGTAGCTGCTCCGGATCTATGATCATTGTGCCAAAATCAATAACTTTTTCTGTATTTTCTGTAAATGTAACATTTTCAGGGAACAGATCCACATCAAAAGAAGGTGCATCATTCACACTTGTTACAATAATATTTGTATTATCACTTGCCAGTGGTTCACCCATTTCATCACTAATAATAAAACTCACATTTTCTATGCCGAACCAGTTAAGATCTGGTTCTATTATTACCATATAGCCATCTATAGTTATTGTTAAATTATTGCTGATAGTAGCTTCCAGGATCGGGTCATCATTTTCGGGGTCGGTAATATAGAAGCTGAAATTCTCAATGATCATGCCATCTTCTTCACAAACCAGGCTATCCGGCAGGTTAATTGTTGGTGGTTGATTTTCCTCACATACAAAAGAAAAAGATGCATCTATAAGTATATTTGGAATAACCGCAAGGTCTGCTGCAGAAATATTAACCGTGATAAGTTCATTATAATTAAAGGGTTGTGGAGGTTGATATGAAATTATAAAACCCGAACTTCCCATTATTGAGATCGCTTCAAGTTCAAAATCTTCTATTGAAATATCATTAATGCTCATTTCTATTGAAGTAGAATCGACGTTGCTGAAATTATCGAGAATATAGCAACTTATCGAAGTGTATACAGAGACATCCACTGCACCATTTGCAGGATTTGGCTGCCAGATGAAGGGTGGATCTACATCTTCAATAATGCACTCAAATGAATAGCTGTAAGTTCCCATTTGATTTGCAGGGGTAGCCAGATCGGATGCATCGATAGAGACATGAACAGTATCACCGGAATTGAAATTATCTACCGGATCGATAATAAATAAATAATCATTAACTGTACCGCTGTAGAAGAGGTTTCCAAAAGCAACTGAATATACTATATCCTGCACATCAACAATTACACTTGTTATGTCTACTCCAAATCCATCATCATTAATATGAAATGAAATATTTGTATTTACTGGATTGTCAATAGATAATGGTTGGGGATCAAGATCTGTAACATATGGTGTTTCTTCATCACTAATACACTGAAACGTGTAGGAAAAACCGGAAAGCTGATTTGGAGGAATTGCAAGATCTGATGCATCTATCTCAACTGTAACCAACTGAAAATATTCAAAATATTCGGTTGGATTTATACTAATTGAATAATCTGCTGAATTACCGCTAAATGACAAGTTCCCATTAGCGATCGAATATTGTACACCATCTATATCAACTTGTAATGCATTGATATCCACACCAAGTTCATCATCATATATATGAAAGTTTACATCAGTATCAATTGGAACATTCTGCTGTCCTGGAACAGGATCGTAATCTCCGGTATATGGAGGAGCGATATCGTATACACACTGAAAACTATAAATATATGTAGCCATTACATTAGCCGGTTGGGAAAGATCTGCAGCATCTATCTGAACCGTTACAATTTCTCCGTAATCAAAATCACTGGGCAGATCTAAGACAACTGTATAGCCGTTTGGAATTGTCTGATATGTGAAAGAGGTATTGAGATATGAGAATTGAACTCCCTGAATATCAACAACAACTGAGGTGATATCTACACCCTCAATATTATCGTATATATTAAAGCTCACATTTGTATCGATGGATACTTCATCTTCTCCTGGTTCTGGATTCCATTCTCCGGTATATGGAGGCTGAATATCATCAACTATTTCAAATGAATATTCAAATGTTGCCATCACTATCCCATTTAGGTCGGAAGCATTAATTGCAACTTCAACAATTTCTGCGAGTTCAAAATCAACAGGCACATCAATAAGAATATGGTAAGCATTTGCATTACCATAATAGTAGAACAATCCACTATTGTGAGTATAGGTAACACTTTGAATTTCAACTACAACTGAAGTTAAATTCACACCGATCCCACTATCATAAATAATAAACTCGATATCAGTATCCTGCGGAACATTAACTGCTCCGGCTTCCGGATCTAATCCGCCAACATAGGGAGGCTGCATATCTTCAACAGTTTGGAACGAGTATGAATAAGTTGGCATTACATTAGGAGGATCTTCAAGATCCGATGCATCAATCTGAATATTTATCAGATCATCAAATTGAAAATTCATGGGTGGATTTATCGTGATAATATAATTAATGGGAGTACCGCTATAAAAAAAAGAACTATTACTACTTGTATAGATTATCCCATTGATATTAACCTGAACAGTATTTATATCAACACCGTCTACATCATCAGAAATATAAAAAGTCACATCTGAGTCCACTGGGATTCCGGTTGCTCCCGCAGTTGGATACAATGGCGTAACATAAGGCGGCACAGAATCTGCAAATAAGGAAAGACTAAATATTAAAAGGAGAATAACTAAAATATATTTCATTTTAACTCCATATTAGATAAATTATAAAACATGAATTTAATATAAATGTGTCAATATAATATTATAAAGAAATTTTCTTCACTTTATGCTAAGTGATTTGATATCTGTTATATTATTATAAACTGCCAGCATTTCTGCAGTTATGGCTATAGCTATCTCCTGTGTTGTTGTTTTACCGATATTCAATCCTATAGGCGCATGAACACTATCTATCAGGGCTCCCGGATGATTGTTCTTCTTAATTCTATTCAGAGCATCAGCAGCCTTTATCTTCGATCCGATCATCCCAATATATTTAACTTGAACATTTTTCTCACATAATTTATCTAAAATATCAAAATCATATTTATGCCCGTGAGTGAAGATCACAACCGAATCATTTTCTTTAGGTTCAAACTTTTTTAGGAATTCAAAATAATCTATAGCAAAAACTTCTTTAGCTTGCGGGATCCTATCTTTGTTGCCATATTCTTCTCTGTTATCTATCACAATGCAGTAGAAGCCAATTGAATTAAATATGGGAACAATGCTTCTACAAAGATGTCCGGCTCCAAAAATATATACTTTCTTTGTTGGTGGGAAATATTCCAGATAGATTTTTGCTATTCCTCCACACATCATGCCGATACCTTCAGACGTTTCAGTCAGTTCAAATTCCAGAAAAGCATTTTCTTTTGTTCTGTGAATTTCTTCGCATTTATCTAACACCATTCTCTCTAACTTTCCGCCGCCAACCGTTCCTTCACTTGTTTTATCTTCATAAGAAATAAGTTTGAATCCGGAACGACCCGGTGTTTTTTCTACACCTTCTACAATAGTAGCTAGAACAAATGCAATTCCCTGTTTTTGGTTCTCCACAACTTTTTCTAAAACATCAAATACTGCTATTTCCATAATTTCTATCCTTTAAATGTATCATTAAATTCTTTTTTAGTGTTTAAGTTATGCAGAATCGATTCATCACTTACATCTATGAATTTCCTGCGATCATTATTATTATTGATCACCTCATTTAATTGTGAATCGACCTGGTATGACAGTACAATGTCTTTAAACCCGGGAGCGAATAAAAGCGGATGTCCCCCACGTTTAGTTCCATCCATAATATAAGATGGCTGCGTTATCAAATTCTTGGGATCGTAATTTAAAACTAATTCTTTATAAATATTCTGTGAAATAAATGGCTGATCTATAAGTTGAAGCATTACGGCATTTTTCCCATTAACACCTTCAAATCCTTTTTGTACTGATGAAAACATACCTTTCCTATGTAATTCATTATGAATAAAATTTATCGCTTCCAAATCTCCAAAATATGCTACAACTTCACTTTTTACAGTTTCTAAATTATCTCCAAGCACAATGTATATATTATCTGAAAGAGAAATGACCTTATTTAATATGTGCACGATTGCCGGAATCCCATCGATATCCAATAGTGCTTTATCGCTTCCCATTCTGCTTGATTGACCGGCTGATAATACTATAATATCTAACATTGACACCTACATTTACAAAATAATTTGACACATAAAATCAATTTTTATTACATATCCAAGATTAAAGTTATTAAAAATTGTGTCAAATATTTAGATGTTGAAGGGATATTATGGAAAATGAACAAGAACTAATAAGACAAATTGAGGCTCTCACCAGAATTGGGATCGCACTTTCGGGTGAAAGTGATATCAATAACTTTTTTAAAATGGTTTTAGAAGAAGCAATTAATTTTACTAATGCGGATGGTGGAACGATCTACACACTTTCTGAAGATAAACAAGCCCTCGATTTCACTATAATTTACACAAAATCTATGAATTTACATCTTGGAATGGCAGATACAGCTCAGTGGCCCAGTGTTCCACTTTATGATGATAAATGTAATAAACTATTTAAAAATTTCGCTTCTTATGTGGCTCACACTGGAAAGCCCAGCAGTGTTGAAGATGCATATGATCAAGATATATTTGATAACAGCGGCACAAAAAACTACGACTCAAAAAATAATTATCATTCTAAATCTATGGCTGCAATTCCAATGAAGGACCACGAAAATGAATTATTAGGCGTAATCCAACTTATCAACGCCTATGATGATAAAGGCAATATAACCCATTTCACCGAAGAGCATCTTACAATGCTAACATCACTCGCCTCTCAGGCAGCAATTGCTTTTACAAATAAGAATCTTGTAGAAGGATTAGAAAAACTATTGTATCAATTTATTAAGAGTATTGCAGCAGCGATCGACAGAAAATCCGAATACACCGGTGGACACATCAAACGAGTTGCTTCACTTTCTGAGATGCTTGCAGATGTTATTCAAAAGGATTCCAACATATATAAAGACATCCATTTTACTCCTGATGAATTGCAGGAGATAAGTCTATCCGGCTGGATGCACGATGTGGGCAAGATTACAACTCCCATTTATGTTCGTGATAAAGCCAAAAAGCTAGAAACGATACTGGATAGAATCGAAATTGTTAAAACCCGTTTCGATATGATCTCGGCTCTTATTTACAAGGATATTGAATTTTCTAAAACGCAAAAACAAAAGGAAGAATTAATAAAACTTCATGATAAACTTATGGATGACAAGGAATTCATTATCAAGGTGAATACCGGTGGTGAATTCATGCGAGATGAATATATTGAAAGAATTGAAGAGATCTACAATTTTAGATATGAAGCAAATGGAAAGAAGTATCACTTGATCACAGAAGATGAGAAAAAGAACCTTTGCATCCGCAAGGGAACACTCTTGCCGGAAGAGTTAGAAAAAATGTGGGAACATGCTTTGGTTTCTCATGAGATGTTATCTGAACTTACTTATCCAAAGAAATTTAAGAATCTACCTCTTTATGCAGTTTCACATCATGAAAAACTTAACGGCAAGGGATATCCTTTCAATAAAACAGCAAACGAGCTTCCGCTTCAATCACGCATAATTGCTATAGCCGATCTTTATGAAGCACTCACCGCTTCCGATAGACCTTACAAAAAAGGTAAAACTCTCACCGAAACACTTAGGATCATGGCATTCATGATCAAGGATGGTGAGATCGATAAAGATCTAGTAGAACTTCTAATGGATTCTAAATTATACTTAAAATATGCTGAAGAATTCTTGAAACCGGAACAAATTGATGATGTTGACATAGAAGCTATAAAGGGAATATATAATAAATAATGTTGATAAACCTAACCAATAATCAAGCAAAAGAATTAGCTAAACTGCAACTGAAAAAATACCGTGTGTTGAACAACAAAACAATTGTAGAAGGTTTAAGACTTATAGATCAATTGAATGATTACGGTATTATCTTTGATGAACTTATAATCTCAAATAAAAGTGAAATTGATATTTCTAAATATTCTACTAAACAAACCCTTACAGCAAGCCAGGATAAAATGAAAAAGATCACAGCTACTAAAACACCGCAAAACATTGCAGCTGTTATCCCAATAATTTCTATTCCGGTTAAAGAAACACAATTTCTGCTCTATCTCGATGGAATAAGTGATCCGGGTAATATGGGAACAATATTTCGCACAGCCACAGCGGCAGGAGTTTCCGGTATTATCCTATCGCCAGATTGCTGTGAAATATATAATCCAAAAGTGATACGGGCTTCACTGGGCTCAGTATTCTATTTACCTTCGGAAACTCACGATCATAACTGGCTGCAAAGTTTTCCGACTACAATTGTTGCCACAACTCTAGAAGATTCTACCAATCTATTTGAACTGAAGAAACCAGCCAGTTTAATGCTCGTTATCGGTTCAGAAGCATTTGGAATAAGCAAAGAAATTTTACAATTGGCACAACACAAAATAAAAATACCAATTCCGGGAAATATAGAATCGATAAATGCCGCTGTTGCAGCAGGGATCGCAATCTATCATTTTATCGATAAATAATTATGAGCATTACAACAAAAGAACTCACTAACCAAAAAGTATGGCTTGCACCTCTGGCAGGAATTACAGATAATCCATTTAGAGCTATCTGCAAAGAATGCGGTGCCGATGTTGTGGTTAGCGAAATGATAAGTGTAGATGGGCTGCTTTATAACAGAGACCGCAGTTTAGAATATGCCAAATTTGAAGAATCACAACGTCCTTTTGGACTCCAGCTATTCGGTTCTGATCCTGATATTTTTAAAAAAGCGCTTAAAATTGCTCTAACTAAAAACCCGGATTTTATTGATATTAACATGGGCTGTCCGGTTAAAAAAGTAATAAAACGTGGGGCCGGATCTGCTTTGATGACAACCCCCGATATTGCTGCAAACATTGTGAGCGAAACCAAAAATATCCTGGCACCTCTCAATATTCCCTTATCGGTAAAATTTCGTTCAGGTTGGGATATGTTCAATATAAATTCACTTGATTTTGGCATTAAAATGCAAAAAGCAGGAGCAGATATGATCTGTCTTCATCCCCGCACACGCGGACAAATGTTTTCGGGTAAAAGCAATTGGGATCTGATAGCAGAATTAAAAAAGGAAGTAAGTATTCCGGTAATTGGAAACGGTGATATAATCACAATTAATGATATGATAGCTATGTATAAACAAACCGGGTGTGATTCGGTGATGATAGGCAGAGGTGTTATGGGAAAACCATGGCTGTTCAAACAGATCAAGAAATATTTAAGCAGTGGAAATATGGAGCAGATAACTACCGAAGAAAAACTGGAAATTATTAGAAGGCACATGGAACTGATGATATTCCACAAAGGAGAAAAACAAGCCGTATATGAAATGCGCACCCACTTTTCACATTACACAAAAGGACTTCGCGGTGGAGCACAAGTGAGAAACAGAATAAATAAACTATTTGATGTTGAAGAGATACTTATGCTGGTCGAGGAATTATATAAAGCACAAAAATTTGAGGGAAATGATGGCAGATACTAAGAAAGTTATTAATATTCTCTGGCAGGCAAAAATGCAGTTAAACGCTAACTGGCTGGAATCTAAGAGAATTCTGCAGACCGGATTGGATGAGTTTCCAAGAAATATTGAACTTCTTCTTTTCCTGGCAGAGGTTTACTTCAGCAAAAAACTCTTCCGAAAAGCTATTGGTGTATATCATGAAATACTTAAAATTGAACCGGATAATGAAAATGCTATCTTCCAAATTGCGAATTCGTTTATGGTGATCAACGAATTTAAATTAGCAATAAACTATTATGATAGACTTTATGACAACTTTCCTGAACTACTCTACAACAAAGCGTATGCTTATTCTAAAGTTGGAAGAAATGAAAAAAGCATTGAAATTTTAGAAAACATATTTAATTTTAAAATATCCTCACTTCTTCCCTATATTTTTCTGGCCGAATTATATTTTTTGGCAGGCAGGCATGAAGACTCTATAAATACATTAGAAAAAGCTCAGCAGAAATTTGGAAAACAAGGAAATATCTCTTATCTAAAAGGGCTGGCATATTATAATCTCAAGAATGTTCTTAAGGCGTATGTAGAATTTGAGATCGCTTCAAAACTTAAGGTTAATTCTGCTAACTTTTACAAAAATTATGCACTCACCTGCGATAAGATAGGGAAAACAGAAAAAGCCATAGAACTGCTGATGGACGGCATTAAGAGAAATCCTTTTGACCCGGTTGTTTATATTGAACTTATCCAGATATACCTTGAACATGATAGATACGGAGAAGCATTTTCGGTGGCAGAGCTTGCTAAAAAGAACGTTCCTTTTTCTGTAACACTTTCTATGTTACACGATAAAATTGTGCTTTATCTAGATAGAAAAAATAAAAGGACAGAATAAAAAGGAAAGAATGAAAGGAAAGAATGAAAGGAAAGAATGAAAGGAAAGAGTAATATATGATAGGATTTAAGATCGCCTGGTGGATTGTTGTTGTTATATTCTACGTATTAGGAGTTATTGCAGCTCTTGATGCTATTTGGAAGGGTAGAACTTCTCAAGGGTCTGTTGGCTGGGCTATTTTTCTCATCAGTTTTCCATATCTGGCAGTTCCGCTTTACTGGATGTTCGGTGACAGAAAATTTCACGGCTACATAAATGCACGTCGTTCCGGTGATCTTAAGATAAACAATATTGCTCACGATCTCAGAGATAAATTCGAAAACAATAACCTCATATCAATAGATGAACATCCCGACTTCAGCGTTGTTGAAACACTGGCGAACATGCCTTTCACTTCCTACAATAACGCCGAAGTGCTCATAAACGGAGAAGCTACATTTGGAGCAATTTTCAAGGGAATTGATGAAGCGCAGGATTATATTCTGGTGCAGTTTTATAAGATCAATGATGATAAGCTGGGTAAGGATCTGCAAGCCAGACTTATAAAGAAAGCAAAAGAAGGCGTGAGGGTCTACCTGCTTTATGATGATATCGGTTGTACACCTCTGCCCCGTTCTTATATGGAACAAATGCGTAATAACGGAATTGAAGTTCACAATTTTAAAAGCAGAAAAGGATGGGCGCATAGATTACGCCTGAACTTTAGGAATCACCGTAAAATTGTGGTAGTCGATGGTAAAATTGCTTATGTGGGTGGATTGAACGTGAGCGATAAATATATGGGAACACATCCCAAATACGGCTACTGGCGCGATACTCACGTGAAAATTGAAGGCCCCTCAGTGCAAAGTGTGCAGCTGCCCTTTATATCTGACTGGTATTGGGCAACCGGAAATGTTCCCGAACTGAACTGGGAACCAACTTACAAACAAGACTGGAAAAATAACATTTTGGTTCTGCCCAGCGGACCGGCAGATGAACTGGAAACCTGCGGTATATTTTTTGTGCATGCTATAAATTCTGCTAAAAGACGGTTATGGATAATAAGCCCATATTTTGTGCCGGATCAGCAGGTTCTGTGTGCATTGCAGTTAGCCGGACTGCGCGGTGTGGATGTGAGGTTAATGATCCCCCAGAAATCTGATCTGTTCATTACCAACCTCTCTACATTATCTTACTTGCAGGATATTACAAAGGTCGGCATAAAAGTTTATAGATATAAAAAGGGATTCCTGCATCAAAAAACGATGCTGATAGATGATGAAAGATCTATGATAGGTACTGCCAATTTGGATAACCGTTCATTCCGCATAAACTTTGAGATAAACATATTATTTAGTAGTTTAGAGTTTGCCGTTAAAGTGAAAGAGATGATGATAGAAGATTTTGCCAACAGCTTCCAGATAACCGAAGAAGACTACACAAAAAAACCATTCTGGTATAAACTGGCAGTTAAAGTTGCACGGTTACTGGCGCCGATACAATAATAAAATTGCCACAAAGACTCAAAGACTCAAAGATACAAGAACACTAAAGAAAGGAAAAAGTGATAGCAGTTTGTCATCTTTCTGTAAAGACGCAAAATCTTGCGTCTCAACGATAAGAGCAGCGAGAAAGAGTAAAGACAAGAACGAGAAATGTAACATTATAAGTAAAAGTTCCTAACTCCATTATCCGGTAACTGCCGGATTACAAAGTCAGGTCTTTTTTTATGTTACTTATTCCATGATAACTTAACTGTAAATGAATTGAAATTATCCCAATCATAATTTTGAGAGTAACTCACCTGTGGTAAAGATGTATAATCTATTTGAAGGCTAATAGGATAATCAGCAAATTTATAAACCGGTATATCAATTCCAAAACCATAAGTGAAATCAGAAACTTGATCTTTATTATCAGGATGTCCACCATCATCAATATTTTCATAATAATAGCCGAACCTCAGGGATAATATCTCAATGAATTTTGTTTCCAATCCCAAATGGAGCCCATCCCGATAATCATAGTTTAACAAATATTGGTATTCTGCCTGGCACAATACTTCAATGGTGTTTTTTTCTACATTCGGCAGAAATGAATAGCTGAAACCAAAACGAGAAATAACTGGAAGTTCTTCATCAGTAGAATCAAATTTAATTTTTGAAAAAGTAAAGTTTCTAATGCTGGCACCGAATGATATTTCATTTTCCGAAGCAAAAAATGAAGTTAGTTTATGTTTATAAATTGTACCTACATCGAAGAACAAAGTATTATGAAGATCATTAGAATCATTCACGTTAAAATAATTAATATTCCAACCAACCGATAGAGCATCTGACAATGGAGTAGCCATAGTTAAAGTGTAATTTGATAAGTAAGGAGTATATCCATCAATGATTTCACCTATTTCATTTAATGTATAATACTCTTCACCGTAGGACATAATATTAATGTTTAACCCAATTACTATGTCATTGTTTAAGTTGTAACCCAATCCAAATTGGTAATACCTGGCTTTATCAGCGAAATAATAGGGACTGGAAGTAGTAAACTTAACATCTAGAAAATTGATATTGGCAATACCTGCCGGATTATAAAAATATGCATCCATATCTCCATCAATTGTTACATATCCCCTGCCCATTGCCTCTGCTCTGGAGCTGGGTTGTCTACCAAAAAACAACTCTGAAAATGCACCTCTGTAATCTGCATGTAAAGTAACAAATAATAGCATGAGAATAATTATCATTAACCAACACTTTTTCACATTCATTTTAACTCCTTAAAAAAATTCACATTTCCGTTTTAAAGTTGCACGGTTACTAGCACCGATATAATAATCTCATAACGAATTCGAATTTATGTGAGCATAACGGCGGCGTGCCACGTCATCTTGCCATGAGCATTGGATTTGTTTTTCAAATCCTGATGCGATTAGC
>JAGLPW010000161.1 GCA_023137125.1 Candidatus Cloacimonadota bacterium
TCTTCTTGCTTGGCTGTGGAGCTGTGTGTTACGAGCATCTCAACTCTATTTATTGAAATACTCAATTGCTTTCTCAATAAATTCATCTCTTCCTGTTCGGATTTTATTTATTGTAGGATTAACCACAATATCAGGATTTAAACCTACTTTTTGCATTGAAGTTCCATCACTAATAAGAACATTCATTTGTGAAAACATTAAATCAAGATTTCCAGGCAAACACATAAAAGTAATATCCCCATTTGCTCCAGCTGTGTTACTACCAATTAAGATAGCATCACTATTTACACGGAGTGCTTCACTTATTGCTTCTGCATAACTTTGAGTTTCATCATTTATCAATACTGCAATTTTGTTATTAAATTTTGGGAAAGCTTTTAATTTACTAATTAGCGTTTTAAATGCATAAAAGTTATCATCTTCCGTTGCGGGATTATATGAAATAATTGGAATTTTGTCTTTACCCCAATCAAAAATTTCTTTTTTACATAATTGTTTCAGTAGAGTAAACATTTCAGAATAAGAAGGATAACCTCGCATATCGAATATTACATTTTTAAATTTTGTTAGTTTCCTCTCTAATTCAGGAGTATCACCTGCTGAAAGTGTATAAAGTTTTACATACAGAATACGATCAGTTAGTTCTTTTATTGATTCTGCTGATTTTTTTTTGTAATTATCTGAAATGATAAATTCTCCATATTTATCTGAAACTGTTTTTTTTAATCCTGTTTTCGATAAAAGTTTTAGGGAGAATGGTTTATTGATTTCACCAATTAACAATATTCGCATCAATTCTCTCAGCAAGGTTATTTCTCTTGAAGCACTAATATATTTCCTCTGTTCTTTAATTAATTTTTCAACTCTAACTCCATTGATATCTATAATTTCATCACCAATTTCAATATTATGAAAAGTTTGGAATTCTTCATTTGTAACTTCAGAAATTATCATTTTATTTTCAAGAAAGATGGCTGTAATTGGGATTTTCCGACCTGCTTTTTCCCGAGTATACCACAAGAAAACGTGTGAATCTTTTATAAAACTACTCATTTCTTTAATCAGATCAATATAATCATTACGGTTAACACAATTGATTGATTTTGACAAAAAGGTTTTAAAAATTTCATCCCAGTTACATTGCATTAATTCTTTATGAGGAGAGAAGTATTTAATTACAGTATAGAGTTTAGTAACAGCCATAACTCTTTCTGCTTCATTCGGAAATGAGTTGTTGTTAAAATCAGAATCCATTTTTATTTCACTTGTAATATCTACAATTTCGGTTTGGTGAGAAAAATCGGAAAATCCATTAATTTGTTTTAGTGCAAACTCAGTTATCTTTTCTTCGTTTTTTTCGCTAATTACAAAATCTGTGTAAATAGGTTTCTTTGAGTTTTTGAAAATCGGGATTTTAACTGAATACATAATCTTACAAAATTTAGTTTTGATAGAAGCAATAACTGAATCTGAGATATTTACAAAAGTATCCTGAACAGAAATGATTTTGCATTTATTATTATTACGCAAATCAAGAATGCTTTCACTTAACGGATCACCTTTTCCTGCAATTATTATTATTGGAACATCTACGCTTTCGGCAAAAATTGATATTAAAGGTTTACTTTGAATTTTGAAATAGCTTTTGTAAAAAGTGGTATTTTCAGGGGATCTTTCATTAGGAAAACCTTCATATTCCATCATTAGGTCAGAAGTTCTTATTTGCGTTGAAGTGCAGAAATATCGTAATAGTTTATTATCATCAATTTTGGAATAAATTTTCTTTTCTTTCTCTTCAGTAAAATTTCTTAAATCTAAAATTAAGCCTTTTGCGATTTGACGATTTTCAATTGCTTTTTTGATTAGACTTTCAATATTCCCATTTGCCCAATCATTGAGTTTTAAAACAATAATAGAATCAGAAGTAATCTTAAACGAATTTTCAAATATACAATTAGTTGTATTTTTTTTGGAGAATTCAATTCCCACCAACGGATCATTTAACTTTGATAACAATTCATTATTTATGATTTCTGGAAAATCAGCTTTTTTACAATTTTTTATTTTAGAATAGCAATCTGTAAATGCTTTATTCCAAACAACATTGTTTATATGAATGTATGGATTGAAGTATTTTATTTCACCCCAGATTTTTCCAAACTCATATAACTTATCAATATTCACATTTACTCCTTAATCATTGCTCGTAATGTTCTGCGTGTGCTGTGAAACTTAACAGACACGCTTGTTAGCCACAGCATTATTTTAATAACAGCATTTTCTTCGATATTGAGATACCATTATTGGATTTTAACCTATACAAATAAACTCCTGATGATACTTGATTTTGATAGCTATCTGTTCCATCCCAGATAATAAAAGATTTGGAATCTGATATTGAATATTGTCTAATTTTTTCTCCTTTGACATTAAAAATCTCTATAATTGGATTAGTGATATTAATAGGTAAATCAAAACTAATGGTTGTCATGGGATTAAATGGATTAGGAAAATTTTTCAATATTTGAGATGGATTTAAATAGTTGAAGTCATCGTCAATTGATACAGGATTTCCAACTGTGAAATGCCACAAACCACTCCATATTGTATCTGCTTCTGTAATTGCTCTTACTTTCCACCAATAATGAGTATTATCATTGAGGGTTGGTGTAAAAGAATAAAGTGTGTTATTGATAACTGTACCTGTTCCAACATTTAGTAGGTTTTCACTTGTCTCTCCTAACCATACATCATAATTTACTTCCCTAGATGGAAAATTTCCGTTCCATTCCAAAGTTGTATTTGTTGGAACCTCTATTGCATTCCGAACAGGATTAGGGTAACATGCAGCGTAAACATTTGGATTTGATGAATAAATCAATGCTTGAAATCCTCTGTCTTCCAAAATTGGAATGTGAACATTGAGTGCTTCCTGAGAAAGAAAATTATTAAGTAAAAATATGGTATCTCCAAAACCGAGTTCAATATTCTCAACAAGAGCAAAAATATCACTTATTTCATTAGAACTTAAATAAAGAAAAGTTAAATTTGTTAAGTTGGAAACCGCAGAGATATCACTGATTTGATTATCAAGTAAATTAAGAGTTGTTAAATTGGTTAATCCAGAAACAGGAGAAATATCATCAATTTGATTTTCATCTAAACGAAGAGATGTTAAATTGGTCAATCCAGAAACAGGAGAAATATCATCAATTTGATTATCATCTAAACGAAGAGATGTTAAATTGGTCAATCCAGAAACAGGAGAAATATCATTAATTTGATTATCATCTAAACGAAGAGATGTTAAATTGGTCAATCCAGAAACAGGAGAAATATCGTTAATTTGATTATCATTTAAATAAAAAGTAGTCACATTAATCAAATATTGAGCCCCTTCAATTGATGATATTCCAGCAAGAGCTGCCCATAACATACCAGTGATTCCATTTAAGTCTTCTACTGTTGGTTCATAATCTGGTGGTTGCCCAAGGTTTGAATTAATTCTTGATTTGAAGTTATCATCAGGAATAAGCTGCCCATACAAATTTAATCCCAAGATACTAATGATTAAGATTAGAAACACTTTTATTTTCATTTTTCCTCCGTTTTTATATGTTGTGGCTAATGGGCGAGCGTGTGTTGCGTGTGAAGAAAGAAAGCTCGCTTTCGCTTAACTGACGCAAACACGCATGATAGGCGAAGTTCGCTGAGCCTAACGTGCGGGTTACACGCTCGCCCCAATAGGCAAAAGAGCGAAGCGAATTTTGCCTATCATATGTATGCTGCGCCCTTATAAAAGGTGCGTATAACCAACCTATAGTTACACCAATTTGGTTCGTCATAACTCCAACTATTAGTTCATAATAACTTTTTCTGTGGTTTCTTAACAAAACAAAGCCTAATCTTGTTGTGGAATCGTTTTGTAGAACAGCAAGAAGAAACTGAGATCGTTTACCAATTCTCATTGGTAAGCCGACTCTTAGAAAGCCGATTCGTAACCGTGAAAAAAAATGAATATATGAAGAGATGTGTCAAGAAAATTAGAAAAGGTGAAATGGGAAATAGAAGACCATGAATTAACTGCAGAGTTAAAAAAAAGATAAATAAATTGATCTGATTTATAGTGAAGTAAATCATTAATAAATAGATGTTTAGGAGATAAATCAAACCAAATTACAAAAAAAAATAAAATTTATTGAGTGGTTTCGTCACATTTAAGATATTATTAACATATATAAATAAAGATTATAAGTTACGAAAGGAAAAGGAAAAAATAGCGAATTAACTAAAAATTAAGTACTCAAAGAATTCTTAATCTTCTAAATTATTAGATATTCAACATCATTTAGGTAGGAAGATTACATGAATGGTCATTATCATTTCTATTTGGCAATGAATGGGATTAGAATCCCTTATGACTATTTAAACAACTTTCATGAAACACTAATAAAACAAAAGCAAGCCCAAGTTCATAACACAAATTACAAATTAAAATATATATCATTTGAATTGTTAAATGGTGTTAATATGAAAACAATCAATTAGGAGGAAAAATGGCACTAACACATGATTTTTTAAATCCGGAATCTATGATAACACCAGGATTGGCTGGCAGTATAACATTTGCTTTAACGAATGCATTAACAATGCAACTTAACTTGCCTGTAAGATGGACAGGCATTGTAATAAGCTTTATGCTAGGTACAATTGTATTTAAAGCTAAGAAATTACCTATATGGAACAAGCTTGTTTTATATATACTTAACTCATTAATAATATTTGCATTTGCAACCGGAACAACTTATTATGCAGATGAAGCAAAAGAGAAATTGGCATATAGTTTTACAGGTTCAATAAACTCTATAGCAAGAATTCTAGAGCCAGTAGAGTTATATGCAGAAGAAAGATTACAAACACAGGAATTTGATGAGAAGAAATTCAAAATCGAGAATTTATCAATGGAAATTGAAATTCTTAACAAAAGATTAGAAGATAATCAATTGAAATATGATGAGATATATAATGCAGCATTTGGAGATAGCCTTGCGGAAGTTACAACTATTAATGATAGTACAAAAATAGATTTGAATAATGTAAGAGATGAGATACGTTATATTGAAAAAATGATAAAGGGGAAACAAAAAGAGAAAGAACAATTGGAATCGAATAAAAGACCATTCATTAAGAAGTGGTAGAGGGAACGAAATAGGAATTATTAGGAGAGAACATGAGCAAAAAAGCATTGAAGGAAGAAATACGTAAATTACTGGTTCCAAAAACGATAATGTTTGAAAAAGGTAAAGGGTTTATAGGCAGTGCTATTATTGAATCTCAAAACATTGTATGGAGTGAGCAGGATAAAAAATCACAATGGTCGCATATTGGTTTCTTTGGAACAGACGGGAAATTCTATGAAAGCACAGTTAAATTCAGTTGGAAAAAGCTGACTTACGGAATCAGGGTATCCAAACCCAAGAAGATCTTGAAAGAAATAATCAAACATGATGAAAAGATAGGATTTCAGACTGTGTTTGAAAATATCTCTGATGAAGATTGGGAAGCTATTACAGCTAAAGGGAAAGAACTGAAGAAGAAGAAGGTTAAATATGGTGGAGTGGAATTAGTAGGTACACTTATTACGATATTACGATGGAAATTAGCAAGAAATCCTGACAAACGAAGAAGAATACTGCGTGAGCACAATCCCTTTGATAGCACAAAATCGATGTATTGCATTGCTTTTGTAGCAGATTGTATTGAAAAAGCTAATGTAAATTATGTTGATGTAGAACACTCAGTTTCGACTGTTGATCACGGCTGGTTTACTGAACTGAAGCACGAGAATAAGAAAATTAAAATCTAATATTAAGTCATGTAATTTTTATGGAAATTGTGACAATTATTAGTATTTTTGGTCGTTGTAAAAGGAGAAGTAAAATTAGACGAAATAAGGAGAGGAAATGGAAAAGTTGATTATTCTATTATTTATAGTTCTGTTGTTTATTGGTTGTGCTAATGAAGGGAACAATAATATTATTACTGAAATTGAGCCGGATACGTTATCAATCTGTTCATTTAATATTCAGTTCCTGGGAAGTTCCACGAAAAGAGATGATCATGCATTAGCTGATATTTTGAAAGGATACGATATTGTTGTTATTCAGGAATTAGTATCTCCCCCATATACTGGAGTTTTCGCTGATAGTAGTGATTTTAAACCGGATGCTGAGTCTGCAGAGTTTTTTGATGAAATGAAAAACAATGGATTCCAATATGTGTTATCTGAAGAAGATACTGGAACAGGTGACAGAAATCATTTGAACAGTTCTGCAACGGAATGGTGGGTCACGTTTTATAAACCAGGGAAAGTGAACGTTGCTGATAATCTACCAAATGGATTTTTAGCTGAAGATAGAACTAACCATGATGACTTTGAAAGAGTGCCTTATGCCTTTGGATTCCGAACTATAAACGATTCGATTGATTTTGTGTTGATATCAGTACATTTAAAGCCTGGAAAATATGAACATAGTAGAAGAAAAGAAGAATTAACTGCAATTGGAGAATGGATAGATGACAATAATGAGGATGAAAAGGACTTCATTATTTTAGGTGATATGAATATTTACAATTATGAAGAACTTATGAATGTAATACCGGATGGATTTGTATCTTTGAATGATGAATGCAGAAGAACGAATACTAGCGCAACACCCCAACCCTATGATCATGTAATGTATATACCGGAGTATACTTCTGAAATCGATAGTTTATTTGATATGAAAGTAATAGATCTGATAGAAGCAATGCGTGGGTATTGGAATACAGAGGATGGTGTTTATCCGGGGGATCCTTATGTTCATAATACTTTCAGGCAATATTATTCTGATCATCACCCGGTAGAGTTTAGAATGGTGATGAGTGAAGATGAAGATTAATAAATAATTAAAGAAGAGAGGCGATCATGCAAAAAGATATGCATTTTTATGGAATTTATTGTTTATGTAGAGCAGCTGGTATAAATGAAGATACAGCAAATACAATTGCATATTCTTCACAATTTGTAGATGATGCCCTGGGTGATGGAACTATTATCTTTAAAAAGGAGAAATCTGCGATACTTCCAACAATGACATCACACAAACCTCTTGATCTGAAAAATGCAATTGAAGAAGATCAATGGCGTGTTTGGGTTGCTTTTCATTTTCTACCTGGTGATAATAAAAACGCAAAGAGTTTTACTGAAAGAATGATTTGCGAGAAGAAAAGTAAAACAGCAGAAGCTATATTTGAACATGCACTTAAACATAAGAAAGAAAATATTGGACCATATCTTTGTGGTATTACAGCCCATGTCTTTGCAGATACATTTGCACATTATGGGTTTATAGGTAAAAGTACATCATTGAACAGAGTGAAAGATAGTAGTATACATACTTTTGAAAAAAACTCAAATACGAAAAAACGAAACAAAAAAAGAAAGATCGGATTTATTAAAAGATTAATGTCAAGTTTAGCTGAAACAATACCAATGGGACATGGAGCAGTCGCAACATTTCCTGATAAGCCATATTTGAAATGGGAATATAAATATGAAAAAGGAAGGAGAAAGAAAGTTGAGAGAAATAATTCTGAAGATTTCTTAGAAGCTTGTGAGCAATTACATGGATATTTTAAGCAATTCGCGGAAAATAATCCAGGAAAAGGTGATATACAAAAAGCTGTTGAATGGAATTCCATTTCTGCAGAAATCAAAAGCATATTAGAGCAAGAAGGAGAAAAAAAACTACGGATCAAGAAATGGAAAGAAGCAATTTCATATAATATGCTGTTTAATGCATCTGGTATAGATAGAAAAATCAGCTATTATGAAAGAACTTGGAAAATAACAGAAAGAGAGAAGAAGACCATGAGTGAGGATGATATTTTTAAAACAAATCTTTATTTACTTTATAAAGCAGCAAGAAAACACCGAGATTATGTTTTATTTGAACTGATGCCTTGGATTAAGTTAATAAATTAAGTGAAAAAGGAGAAAATTATGAGAAAGAGTTACAGCGTAGCAATTGACACAGTACCTTTACCAGAGAAGCCAAAGGACATAATTGAATTGGTTATGAAAAGCATTACTCCGGTTATAAACGAGATAATAAGTGATGCTATGAATGTTGCCATAGGAACTTGGCCAACACCTGATGTTCCATTTAAAGAAAAAAGATAACCCGGGATTGCCTCTTCCGGTTTCATTTCTTGCTCTAGGCTTAACACGCTTGTTACGAACTCAACATCAATTTAATTTATAGTAGTACTGATCATTTATTATATTCTTTAAGAGCATTTTCTATTATTTCTCTTTTCATAAAATGAGGTATCCAGGTTGAACTAATGGTTATACCACCCACAACCATTAACATTTTTCCTCGCGATGATAATCCCTTACCCTCTTCAATTTGGCTAAATGCCCCGATAATCATACCTAGACCAGAAATGACCAAACTACCTTGAACGTAACTTAATGTTTGATATTTATTAAGATACTCAACACATTTCTGATTATTTCTTGTTGCATTTTTTTTGTCGGGTGCTTTTATGAGCACTGGAGCTCCTATTAAACATTTTTGCTAATATACTGTTTAAGATTAATATCACTATTCCAAAAACCGTGAAAATTGTTGACAAGTTGTTATGAAAAAATAGTTTATGAAATTGAAATTACATAAATAAAAGAAAAATTGATGAGCAGCTAAGAATAATTGTAAACAAAAGTAGAAACAATGGAGTCTATTATGAAATTTAAAATTAAATTTATTCTATGTTTTATAATATTTCTTTTTGTGATATTTTTTCTTACAAGCTGTAGTACTAAGGATCTCAGAAAAGAGATTGATCTTAAAGATATAGTTAGTGATGCAGAACTCCAGAAAATTGCTGAAACACAAAATAATAATGTATTGTTTTTTGGTTTTGACCTTCGTTCCAGTCCCCAGGAAGACGCACGCCAATATCTTCCTTTCCTGGAATATTTAACCAAAACTACAGGTTACAAATTTGAACTCTATTTAACAACCAAGAATAATCAAACAATTGAAGCCTTAGGTAAAGACGATATTCAATTTACTGCGTTCGGAGCGGGTTCTTACATTAAGGCTCATAAAAAATACGGTGTCATCCCTCTGGTTCGTGGACTTAATAAAGAAGGAAAAGCAGAATACCAATCAGTTATTTTTGTGGCAGCAGACAGTCCGATTCAAAAGATCGAAGACTTGTATGATAAACGCTTCGCTTTTGGGAGTATAACTTCCACTCAGGGTCATATAATCCCCAGAATAATTTTAAATAAACATGGAATCACACTAGAAGATTTATCTGCACATATATTCACTGGCTCTCATCGCAACTGTGCTGATGCAGTTTTATCTGGTAATTTTGATGCTGGTGGAATGCAGGATATGATGGGCAAAGAATTTGCTAATGAAGGCTTAATAAGAATTATTTATACATCGAAGTATTATCCTTCAAGCGGTATTGTCGCCAATAAGGATGTATCTCCGGAGATTTTGGCTAAAGTTACACAAGCTCTTCTTGATTTTCAACCTCAGGGTCGGGATTCAGCCGGTCTTTACCAATGGGGTAAAACTGAAATGCCCAATGGATTCATAAGAGCTCAGGATGAAGATTATGCAGAATTACGTAAGTGGTCACAAAAATTTGAGCTTTTAGATGAATCGGGAAAAGAGGAGAAGTAATGAAACTTTATATAAAAATTATTCTTTTTGTGGTCTTAATTGCTTTGTTCACTGGTTCACTTGCAGTTATACTGGTTAATCATCTCATGGAGAAAGCCTTAGAAGATGAAATGAAAAAAAGATGCATCGATATCACTCAAGCGATCTCTGAAACTATCACCGAAAATGTGATCAATAACGAGGTTCTTCCTACACGGGAAATTCTTCAAAAAATAGTACAACGATCTAATGATATTGAGTTTGCTTATGTGGTTGGATTTGACGGCAATCTATTTACACACTCATTTGAAAAAGGTTTCCCAAAAAACTTAGTAAATGAGAAACATGAAATTGTTGCAAAAGATTCACCAAAACTTCATAGATATTTGATGGAGAAAAAATCTATTCTGACAGTTGGTTATCCGCTCATTGATGATATGTTGGCTCATATTCACATTGGCATGAGTGAGAGTAATGTGCACTATCAAATCAAAGTACTACGCAATCGCATTATGTTTTTTACTTTAATTGTTATATTCTTTGGAATTTTGATAGCTACTTTTTTTAGCTTTCGTATTACTGTTCCAATAAAACAATTAGCAGATTCGATGCAAGCTTATGGACAAGGTAAGAAAAAAGAAGATCTTGAATTTCATGGTGGTGGCAGGGAAGTGAAAGAACTGACGCAATCCTTTAAACAGATGATCAAAGAACGCAAACAGGCAGATAATAGAATTATTCATCTCAATCACATTCTTCGTTCTCTTCGAGATATTAACCAGTTGATAACGAAAGAGAAAAACAGAGACGTGCTGTTACAGGAATCCTGCAGGATAATTACTAAAGACAAAGGATATTCTAATGTCTGGCTCGTTTTGTTTGATGAAGAATATAAAATTGATTTTATAACGGAATCCGGTATTGGAGAGAATATCCAACTTTTAATAAAAAATCTGAAAAAAGACAAATTATCTTACTGCATTAAAAATGCTATTAACCAAAAGGAAATATTATTGATAGATAACCCAGAATTTGAATGTTCAGATTGCCCACTCTCCGGTAAATATGAAGGGAGAGGTGCAATAGCCGTTCGTTTGGAGCACAACAAAAAAGTTTATGGTGTTTTATGTGTTAGAATAGAAAAAGAATACCTTGCCGATGAGGAAATGTTGGATTTATTTAAAGAGATTACAGGTGATATTTCTTTTGCAATTTATCGGTTGGAATTGGAAAAAGCTCATGACCAGGCAGAAGAACAAATTCAACAGCAAAATGTATTTCTAAATAAAGTATTGGAATCTTTATCTCATCCATTCTATGTTGTCGATACTCACGACTATACAATTTCATTAGCAAATTCTGCTTCAGGATTCAGATCATCCTTAAAGAATGCAACCTGTCATAGTATTACTCATAAAAGTGAAAAACCGTGTCAAAGTAAGGAACATCCATGTCCATTGGAAATAGTAAAGAAAACCAAAAAACCAACTATGGTCGAACATATTCATTTAGATAAGGATGGTAATGCAAGAAATGTAGAAGTTCATGGCTATCCCTTATTTGATAATAAGGGAAATGTTATCCAAATGATCGAATATTGTTTAGACATCACCGAACGCAAACAAGCAGAAGAACAGATCAAGAAAGACTTGGAAGAAAAAAAAGTTTTACTTCAAGAATTGTATCATCGAACAAAAAATAATATGCAGGTTGTTTCTTCTATGCTTAAAATTCAATTAAAAAACATAGAGAATAGAGATCTAACCGGTAGTACAGATATTGAATACACGCATGATTCATTTAATGAAATAATCTACAAGATCAAGGCGATGAGCCTTGTACATGAAAAGTTGTATCAGGCTAAGGATCTATCTCATATAAATTTGAAAGAGTATATTGAAGACCTTGTTAGATATCTGATGAGAGGCTATAATACCAGGACTGAAAATGTAATATTGAAGTTGGAATTGGATGATGTGTTTGTGTTAATTGATTCTGCTATACCTTTAGGTTTAGTCTTGAATGAAATTATATCAAATGTATTCAAACATGCCTTTCCACACACAAAAAATGATGAGTTATTTATTAAATTATACAAAGAAGAGAATGAAACAATAAATATATATTTAAACGATAATGGAATTGGCATACCAAATGACTTTGATCTAAGGAATGTAAATACAATGGGACTCCAAACAGTGTTTTCTTTAACAGAACATCAATTAATGGGTGAAGTGAAATATGATACAAAGAAAGGTTTGAAATGGCATATTAGCTTTAAAGATAATATGCATAAAGAAAGAGTGTGAATAATGAAAAAGAAAACAAAAGATCCAAACAAATTGGAAAGACTGAAGCGAAGAATTTCTGAGTTAGAAAAAGCTGAAGAGCAATATCGGATTATTGCCGAAAACACAAACGATAACATTGCTATCACTACATTCGATCTAAAAGCAAAATATCTATATGTAAGTCCTTCAGTAAAACTTACCCTTGGTTATGAGCCGGAAGAACTGCTTGGAAGATCCTTTTTCGATTTTATCCACCCGGATGATAAAAAAGTCCTATTACCATTGCTAAAAAAATATTTAGATATGAAAATAAAGAAGTTTTTTGGAAAAGAAGAATCAACTATCAGTGAAGTTATTGAATTCCGTTTTAAAAATAAAATCGGGAACTGGCGATATATGCAAAGCACTGTAAATATCCTAGGAAAAAATCTATTGGCAATCACCAGAGACATCACTGAGCGTATGCAGACCCAAAAATTATTGTTAAAAGAAAAAGAGTATTACCGTTCATTCCTTTCGTCATTAAATGATTGGGCATGGGAGATGGATATGAATGGTATACACACCTATTCAAATAGTGCTGTTGAAACTATACTGGGATATAAAGCGGAGGAAATTGTAGGATATCATGTTACAGATTTTTGGGACGAGAATTCAATAACACCAAAATCTCTGAATTTGTTAAATGACGCATTAACAGCAGGAAAAGGTTGGAAAAATGTTATTGGAAAATTTAAACATAAAAAGGGAAAGATAATAATCACAGAAAGTACAGCAATTCCCACGTACAATTCCGAGAATAAATTGACAGGATACAGAGGAATTGATCGTGATATCACTAAGCGTATGAAAGCAGATGAAGAATTAAAAATTAGTAAAAAAAGGTTAAAAATATTAAATTCCATTTTACGTCATGATATCACCAATGATCTTGCGGTCATTAAAAGTGCTATTAATCTTTATATAGATGAGCCAACAAATGAGATGCTGAATGAAATAAATAAAAGAGTTAATAAATGTCTGAAAACAATAGAACGGCAGCGCAAGCAAGAAAATTTCTTAGAATCTCATTCAACCTTGGAAAAATATAAAATTGAAAATGTGATAAGTGAAACTAAAAGAAACTATCCTAATATAGATATTACGATCTCTGGTAAGGGGACAGTATATGCAGATAAAGAGATATACTCCGTATTTGAAAATCTTATAACTAACTCTATTAAACATGGAAATGCGACTAAATTAAATATCATAATAACTACTAAAGATAATATATGTGAGATAAAAGTTTGTGATAATGGTATCGGGATACATGATGAAATTAAAATAAAAGTATTTGATAAAGGTTTTGTTCATGGTAAAAATGGACATACAGGACTTGGCTTATACATTGTGAAGCAGACTATAGAAGATTATGCAGGACATATCTCAGTTGAAGATAATGAACCCAAGGGTACTATCTTTGTAATTATTTTAAAAAGAGTAATAAAGAAGTATGGTAAGATTTAGATTGTTTCGATATTCAAAAAGTTGCAGCGGTTTGGCATTTTCTTATTAACGTACAAATTTAAAATGAAACCCAGCCTGAAAATTACTCAAGCTGGATTTGTTGTATTACTTAAGAAGCAGCATTTTTTTTGTTCCTTCAGTTTTACCATTTACATTCAATTTATAGAAATAGATTCCTGAACAAACAGGTACAATTGATTCATTAGTACCATTCCAAATAACAGAATGATTTCCTTGATCCAGGTTAGAATTAATAAGTGTCTTAACCTTTTGCCCCTTGATGTTGAATATAGTCAATTCTACATTACTTTCTTCGGGTATTGAGAAAGATATAGATGTAGTAGGATTAAAAGGATTGGGATAATTGGATAATTCACAATTCTTCACCACTAATTCTTCATCATCAATCGAAGTCCCCTGCCATTCAAAGGCTCCCATATCAACAAGATTATTATTAATGCGAGGATTACCGGCAAGATCATACTCAGGAAGAGTCAATCCAGTCGTATCTGGTATTCCTGCATCAATACAAGGTGAATCGTTCAGCAATGAAAATGGATATTCTCCTGAACTAAGAAATAATGGATCTGAATCAATATTATTTTCATACTCTCCATTAAAGCTTGCTCCCTGTTCGTACCCGAATGCATTTAAACCACCTTGTATATCACAATAATAAAATTCTGGTTCACAATCATAGTGTCTAATATAAATTTCATTTCCACTTAAGTTAGCTTCATTTCCCCATAAAATCGTATTTATTGTAATAGGAGAGGACATATATGAAATACTAATTCCACCACCTTGATAGGTTGCTGTATTATTTGAAATAGTATTATTGGTAATTATACAAGATGAGCCACTAATATGAATTCCACCTCCTTGCATAGCATCATTATGGTTGAAATTGTTATTAATTATTAATGGATTAGCGTCTAAAATGCTTATACCGCCACCCACAAAAGCTACATTGTTATTAAATTCATTGTTAATTATACTTGATACTGATCCATTAAAACAAAAAATTCCACCACCACTAACTATTGCAGAGTTATTGTTTATGCTGTTATATAAAATTATTGGATTAGAATTTGTATAACAATAAATTCCACCCCCATCATAAGCTGAATTACTTTCGATAATTGATTGCACTATTTGCGGATTAGATTCAAAAATATAAAAACCTCCGCCAAATTCGTCAGCATAATTATCAATTAGTATAGAGTTAGATAAATTTAGATCTGAGTTCCATTCACAGTAAATTCCCCCTCCATGCTCCTCAGCTGAATTATTCGATATTGTCGTATTTGTTACACTTGGGCTGGAGTTATTACCACAATAAATTCCTCCACCATTAATAACATTAGTGTTATTCATTATTACAACATTCACCAAATTAGGATTAGAGTATACATTGCAGAAAATTCCTCCACCATAAGTAATGACCATATTATTATCTATCGTCATACTCTCCAAACTTGGACTTGAATTAATACAGGAGATGCCACCACCACAATAAGCCGAATTATTCAATATACTTAAATTGGATAAACTCGGGTTAGAATCAGTGCAAGAAATACCACCACCAAAAGAATTAGCATTTCCGTTAGTTATTAAAAAACCTGTCAACACTGTAGTAGAATCTTCTCCACTGTCAAATGTTACAACTGATGCAATCTGGTTTCCATCTATGATGGTTTGGGAAATATAAGACGTATCCTGAGTTGTTAGATATAGTGAAGCTACAGTAATATTTTTGCCATAATAATTTATATTCTCAAAATAAGTATTTGGTTGAACAAGTACTGTATCTCCATCGACTGCAACATTAATTCCTTGTTGAATGGTTGGTTGATCATCAGGGATATTTATTATTGTTGCTGATAAATGTAATACAAAAATACAGAATAAAACTAACATTATAGTTTTCATCTTCTCCTCCAAATTCATTTTTTATTCAACACTTAACAACGATTCAAAACCATAAGCATTGGAATTAACGATTTTAATGTAGAAATTGTCAAGAATAATAGTTTTAGCAAATAAAATAAGATAAGCCGTTACAACCTGCAATTTAGGATTTGTGGAGTAACGGTTCAGGGAACCTACAACTTCATAAACAAGGTAGATTGAATTTGAAAAGTTGCAGCAGTTTGGCATTTTCTTGCTAACTTACTTATAATTGTAGATTTATAAAAATTATTCTATAAATATTAAAGTTGTTGACAAATAATTAGCAACAGACGGTTTTAACTTGAAGGCACAAATAGCGAAATTACAGAATATCGTATACTTAAAGCATTCTAAATCTTCTGAATTATTAGATAATTATTATCATTTAGGAAGGAAGATATTATGAGATCTAAAACTCATCTTTATCTAGCACTGAAAGGGATTGAATTCAATTACGTAAGTTTCTAAATAGTGACGATATAAGAGAACTAAACTGCGAATTTAGCAGTATATCACGATGTTAGGCGTATCACTCAATAAAAAGGAGGCAGAAGATGTGTAAATGGCTCGCAGACATTATCAAAAAGCTCATTCAGGCAGCAGCGGAATGGGTCGAAAAGTGCATTCCTGAGTATGAACCTAGTGCCTGGAATGACGGCAACGGCATTGAGCACAATAACAATTGCTACAACTACGGGTGGACATCCAGACCAATACATATGCGCAACCAGGACGCGCTCATGGCATCACACTCTCGATGAGCGACTTGGATGATTGCAAAGCAGTGCATAATGGTGCCGTTGCCGATGGTCTCAAGCCTGTCGGTTGCGACCAAGGGTGTGGGTGCGAAGAGTGTCAACACCAAGTGGCCCTGGTTTTATCTCCGGGATGGGACTACCATTGGTACAGGAAGGATCGTGACGGCAAGTGGTCTCACAAGATGGCCTGGACACCTGCCACGAACTTGGACAATAGTCTTAACATTATCACAGATCCCGGGACTGCTGATCGTGGGAGTTATACGACCTTTTGCGGGTGCTTCTGCGTCAACAAGTCACAAGTGACAATATCATAAAGGAGGATAACAATGGAAGAAAACAAAGATGTGATGGTCGTCAAGATTGGCCTTTTCTCTGGACAGCCCAATCCTGAGATGAAGTTGATGGATGAAATGGCTTCGCAGTTTGCAGATTTGGTGAAGTTAACGGTGGGTAAAGAGCCGATACATCCACCACCACCACCAAAGCTGGGTGAGTTCTACGGTTTTTTAGTGCAGGTACCGGACCATAAGGCCAAGGAATTGGGGCTCCCAGTGCAGGCAACCGTATTCAGCGGCGTGCTCACCGACATGACACAAAAGAAGCAGGCGTACTGGCGCGATAAGGCCGGGATCGAGCAGTTCCTTACTCGCTTGGCCTATGAACAGGGATTCGGGGATCTTCTTCGGAAAGTGCACGTTGCAGAGCCCAAGTAGACTGTTTGAGCCTTACTACCCGGTGTTCTTCCCATGAGGAAAGCAATCATACTTGATACTTTGAAGGCGACGATGCGGATACCGGTGATTGTGGTCGGTTTCTTGCCTGGTCTTCCCGCGTTATTACTAATCCGGCTCTATCAGACAACTGTGTCGGGTAAGACAATGACGCGACGATGCCGATTCACACCGTCCTGTTCAGAGTATGCCCATGAAGCAATCCTTCGGTACGGGCTAATTAAGGGTCTACACCTCGCCCGTCAGCGATTGGCTCGGTGCAATCCTGACCATGAAGGCGGCTTCGATCCGGTCCCCTGAGCACCTGCTTAGGTATTTGCCTATTAAATAAGATAAGCCGTTACAGCTTACAATCTGGGGCTTGTGAAGTAACGGTTCAATGAGTTAACGAATACTATTAATAAGCAGATTGAATTTGAAAAGTTGCAGCAGTTTGGCATTT
>JAGLPW010000162.1 GCA_023137125.1 Candidatus Cloacimonadota bacterium
CACGCCGCCGTTAGCAGCAACTAAAAAATGAGGAGAATTAATGCGAACGAAAAATTATCTGATATTATTGTTTTTATTTATTACTATCATCTGTTTGTCAGAAATTAATTTTGAACCTCAGTTTTATTTACCCAAAATTAATGAAGATGATATTCTAAAGGATATATGGTTAGCAGATTACGATGGAGACAATCAGGATGAAATTTACATATCATATTTTCATCTTGATGATGAATTAATCGATTATTGGCGTTTAGTTGAATACAATCAAGAAGGAGATACATTATCAGTATTCACTGAACCAGTCACTGAGCAAAAACAATTTTCAAGATCTATGCTAATGAAGTTAGAAAATTCTCTATATCTCTTAACGATTTATGACCAATTAATTGATGAATTTAGAACATGTATTATTGAAATTACAGATTGGGAAGATCATACTCCAGTTGATATAACTCAAATTGATATAGGATGGTGTCAAGGTTTCTATGGTTATCATTTTACAACAAACTACATTTATCCGATTTCTTTGAATGATTCAATTTCATTATATATAGGATTGGGATTAGTCTATAGTGATGATGAATGGGGTGATCTTGAAACAATAATTAAGAAATACAGATTTTTCCAAAATCAATTAACTCCATTAGAAACTATTGAAAATTGTGGATTAAGTTCTTATGACTACAATGACTTTATTATTGCAACTGGAGCATATAGAAGTTCAGGTATTTCAGGAACTTATGGGACATTTTTTATAAATCGAATTTATAACACAAATCCTTCAAATGTTGAACAATTGTATTCTTTTTCATATGATGATCCTTATTCACTTCAACAATTTAAAATAATAACTGAAAATGATACAACCTATACTGATTTAGGATCTATTTTGTATTATGGTCCCGATCATCATTTTATTTGTTATTCTCCCGATTATAATGACACATTATGGATTTCAACTGAAACAAATATTTACTTCAATGGCATAAGAAGCTCTACAGTTATAGATAGTGATCAAGGTCATTTTATAATGTATTTCAGTTCAAGAATATACAACGTTCCATTATTTGAAGTAAGAGATAGAAGTAATGGGGAAATTGTATTATCTCAAGAATCAGAAATTCAACCTATTAAAATATTAAAAACAATAGGTAATCAATTGTTTTTCATCAATGATGAAAATAATGGATTTCAAATATACACATTAGAGGGAGATATACTTTCTTCAAATGAATTTGAATTGTCTTCTAAAGAGAATACCAATTTCATATCAAACTATCCCAATCCTTTCAACCCACAAACAACCATATCTTTCAATCTCCTTGAAGAGGGTGAGATTCAACTTGATGTATTTAATATCAAGGGTCAGAAAATAAAATCACTTTTAAGCAATCAAATAGCGGCAGGAGAGCATTCAATCATCTGGAATGGAGAAGATGCTTCTGGGAAGATAATAAGCTCAGGTGTTTATCTTTACAAATTGAATGTGAATGGTAAAACTGAAGCAGTTAAGAAATGTTTGCTGTTGAAATGAAAGGTGCTGCTAACAGGTGTATCTGTTGAGTTCCACAGCATACACGAAACATTAGCAGCAACCTAAATGAGAGGAAAAGATGAAAATAATAAGATTGATTTTAGTTTTAATGCTTATTGCAGTATGTGCTTTTGTCCAAGCACTTAATTGGCAATGGGCAACTCAAGCTGGTGGTAGTGGTTCTGATCTTGGCTCTGCAATCGCAATAGATGATGATGGTAACAGCTATGTTACAGGATATTTCATGGGTTCTGCAGCCTTTGGTTCATATTCTCTTACAACCACTGGATGGTATGATATTTTTGTAGCAAAGATGGATGCAACCGGCAACTGGTTATGGGCAACTAAAGCTGGTGCGAGTGGTCTTTATCATGATCAAGGCTTGGGAATAACAATAGATGATTATGGTAACAGCTATGTAACAGGTTTTTTTGAAGGAACAGCAATCTTTGGTTCCTTTTCTCTTACAACCAGTGTAAACTCTGATATTTTTGTAGCAAAGATAGATGCAATCGGCAACTGGTTATGGGCAACACAAGCTGGTGGGAGTGGTCTTTATTGTGATCAAGGCAGTGGAATCACAATTGATGATAATGGTAACAGCTATGTGACAGGTTTTTTTGAAGGAATAGCAACCTTTGGAACTACCACTCTTACAAGCAATGGTGAATCTGATATTTTTGTAGCAAAGATGGATGCAGATGGTAACTGGTTATGGTCAAGTAAAGCTGGTGGAAATGAAAATGATTGTGGTTTTGGAATCGCAATAGATGATGATGGGAACAGCTATGTAACAGGTTTTTTTGAAGGTACAGCAAACTTTGGTTCCTATTCTCTAACGAGCAGTGGATCTTATGAAATTTTTATAGCCAAGATGGATGCAAACGGTAACTGGTTATGGTCAAGTAAAGCTGGTGGAAATGATTGGGATGAAAGCTGGGGAATCGCAGTAGATAATGATGGGAACAGTTATGTAACAGGAGAATTTAATGGAACAGCAACCTTTGGTTCATATTCTCTTTTCTGCATTGGATGGTTTGATATTTTTGTAGCAAAGATGGATGCAAATGGCAACTGGCTATGGGCAACTAGAGCTAGCGGGGGTGGTCTTGAATATGGACAAGCAATCGCAATAGATGATGATGGGAACAGCTTTGTGACAGGTTTTTTTGAAGGAATAGCAACCTTTGGATCTACCTCTCTTACAAGCAGCGGTAATGAAGATATTTTTGTAGCAAAAATGGATGTAAATGGCAACTGGCTATGGGCAATGAATGCTGGTGGAAGTGAACATGATGGTGGTTTGGGAATCGCAATAGATGATGATGGGAATAGTTATTTAACAGGATTTTTTCATGATACAGCAACCTTTGGTACCTATTCATTAATAAATAGTGGAGGTAATAATATTTTTGTAGCAAAGTTGGGAAATGATACTTCAGTTGAAAACGAAATAATTCCAACAAAATTGGAGCTTTCAAATTTCCCCAATCCTTTCAACCCTTCTACAACAATTTCATTCTCAATTCATGAGGAAAGTAATGTTGAACTAACTATTTTTAACATCAAAGGACAGAAAACCAAAACTTTAGCTAACAATGAATTTACAAAAGGTAATCATTCAATTATCTGGAATGGTGATGATGAATTAAGTGAACCTGTTAGTTCAGGTGTTTATCTTTACAAATTGAATGTGAATGGAAATACTGAAGCAGTTAAGAAATGTTTACTTTTAAAATAGGAATGTAAATGAAAAAGTTATTAACCTTATTGATAATAACACTTTTCGTAAGTGTAAATTTATTTGCAGATTGGGGAAATGAACAAAAAGTAAGTCCTTCAGATGGTGGATATACTAATCGCTTCGGTTATTCAGTTTTTATTTCCGGAGATTTTGCTGTTATGGGTGCTCCTTTTGATAGTGAAAATGGAATTTATTTTTGTGGTTCTACTTATATCTATCATTATAATGGTTCAAGTTGGTCTGAACAGGCAAAATTATTAGCTTCAGATAGTGCTAATCACGATCGTTTCGGTTACTCAGTTTCCATTTCAGGAAATTTTGCCGTCATTGGGGCTTATGAAGATGATGATAATGGAACTGATTCCGGTTCTGCTTATATCTATCATTTTAATGGTTCAAGTTGGTCTGAACAAGCAAAATTATTAGCATCAGATGGAAGCGCTGAAGATCATTTCGGCAATTCAGTTTCCATTTTTGGTGATTATGCTGTCATTGGGGCTTATGAAGATAATGTTAATGGAACTAATGATGGTTCTGCTTATATCTACTACTATGATGGTTCAAGTTGGTCTGAGCATGTAAAATTATTCGCTTCTGATGGTGAAGTTGGGGATCATTTCGGTAACTCAGTATCCATTTCCGGTGATTATACTGTTATAGGGGCTTATGGAGATAATGATTATGGATCTGAATCCGGTTCTGCATATCTCTTCTATAATGACGGTTCGAATTGGTCTGAGCATATGAAATTAACTGCTTCTGATGGTGCTACTTTGGATTATTTCGGTAATTCAGTATGCATTTCCGGTGATTACGCAGTTATAGGGGCATATGGAGATAGTGATTATGGACCTGCTTCCGGTTCTGCATACTTCTATGAAAACTTAAATTCTGCTGTAATCCCCTCTTCCGTGCAATGTATTGAATATCCGATCTTGAAATCTGCATATCCCAACCCTTTCAATCCATCTACAACAATATCTTTTTCAGTTCACAAAGAAAGTACTATTGAACTTTCGATTTTCAATATTAAAGGGCAGAAGATAAAATCACTATTAAGTGACCAAATCTCTGCTGGAGAGCATTCAATAATCTGGAAAGGAAATGATGATAAAGGCGAATCTGTAAGCTCTGGAGTTTATCTATATAAATTAATAGTGAATGATAAAACTGAAGCTGTGAAGAAGTGCTTATTATTAAAATAGTAATAATTTTAAAATCAAAGTAGGAGTTGATATGAAAAATCTAATTTTAATAGTATTGATAGTGTTACTCGGCTCTTATCTTCATGCTGATACGAATATTCCAGCGGGTAGTGTATTCGGGAACTGGTCTTTAAATAATTCTCCATACTTAATTCTAGGAAACATTGATATCCCTAATGGTCAAACGCTTTCTATAGAACCTGGTTGCTATATTGAATTTCAGGGTCATTATAGATTGGATGTAGATGGAACATTATTAGCTTCGGGAAACGAGAATTCTCAAATTCAATTTACCATAAATGATACTACCGGCATATCTAATCTAAGTATTCCTGATGGAGGTTGGCATGGAATTAGATTTAACTACACATCTTCAACAAATGATTCATCTAGAATAGAATACTGTAAATTTGAATTTGGAAAAGCTATGGGTCCAGATTTGTATGACAGATATGGTGGTGCAATATTTACTGCGGGATTTGCTGGTATTGTTATCCAAAATTGTATTTTTGAAAACAACTATGCACATAACGGTGGAGCAATTGCAAATTTAGATTGTGCTTCAACTCCAAAGTTATTCAATAATATTTTATCAAACAACCATGTAGAAAGGTATAATGCTTATCTCGGATTAGGAGGTGCAGTATATTGTTATGATATAAATTATTTACATATAGTGAATAATCTATTCAGCAATAACTCAGCTTATAACGGTGGAGGTTTATATTTTGAAAATATTGGTTACTCCTGTTACATATATAATAACACTATTGTTGCAAATTATGCAACTTACTCCGGAGGAGGTCTCTATAATTATAATTATGGTTTAAGAATAGTAAATTCCATTCTATGGGATAATCAAGCAGATTATAATAATCCACAATTTCATGGTTATGGAGAATTTTTTTATTGTAATGTGCAAGGTGGAACAGGGAACTATCCTGCAACGAATTGTATTGATACAGATCCTTTTTTTCTGGGTACAGGAGAACATCCATATTCACTTCAACAAGGATCACATTGTATTGATGCAGGGACACCATGCTTTTCACTAGAGACAGATCTAATGGGTAATCCAAGAATATTTGGTTTTGAAGATGGTATCATTGATATTGGAGCTTATGAATTTCAAGGTAATGCCAACTATGTTCAGGCTCCTACTCTTTCTCTGAACAGTGGAAGTTATCAATCAACAATTGAGCTAATAATTGAATGCTCAACAGTTGGGGCAGAAATTTATTATACTTTAGATGGCTCAGAACCAACACAAACCTCAAATTTATACTCAGCTCCAATTTTTATAAATTACGATCTAACATTAAAAACGAGGGCATATTTTAATGGTATGACTCCGAGCTTGATAATAACTGCCGAATATCTTATCGGTCATCTTGCAGGGAATTTGTCCGGAATATTGGCTGTTAGTAGTTCTCCATATGTTGTTGAATCAAATATTACTTTGCAATCAGGTAATTCCCTGGAAATCGAGCCAGGTGTTGAGATTATCTTCATGGGTAATTATGAATTTAAGATTTATGGATCGTTAATAGCAGAGGGAACTCCTTCAGATTCAATTCTATTTACTTTAGCAGATACAACTGGCTTTTATCTTCCAGATGTTGATACTGGTGGATGGGGAGGATTACGGATAGATATTTACAGTGAACAGGATTGTTCTTTTAAACACTGTAAAATTGAATTTGGGAAAAACTATGAGGGGACTTATCTTACTGCTCGTGGTGGGGCAATATTAATTGAAAGCAATGGATCCACTGATATAATAAATTGTACAATAGAGAACTGTAAAGCTGTTTATGGAGGTGGAGTTAATATAAAATCAGGGAGTGCCTCCATAGTAGGAACTATCTTCCGTTATAATTCAGCTCTATCAGGTGGTGGATTAAGTTGCGGAACTCCAGATCCGGGATCTTACGCGATAAATAATATCTTTGAGGACAATGAAGCTGAATATAGTAGTGGTATTGGTATAGCTTATGGTCCTTTGATTATCTCTAATTGTACTTTGGTCGATAATATATCTGAGGATAATTATCTTTTAGGTGTTGGATGGGGTGGTAGTGCCATTGTCATGAACTCGATATTTTGGCGAAATGCAAATAGCAGTGATATTGTTTATATAGGTTCTAATACTAGTTCAAGTTTTTACAATTGCAACATCGAAGGAGGATTTGAGTCCTTTGTATTTGGTAACGGAGCAGCTTTTAATGGTGTATATGTTGATAATATCAATGTTGATCCCGGATTCTCAGGTGATATTTTACATCCCTTTTCGCTAGCTGAGGATTCTTATTGTATAAACACTGGTTTGGAAGATATGAGTAATTATTATATGCCTGATATTGATTTTATGGGAAATCCTAGAATTTATGATGGGATTGTTGATATTATCGACATTGGAGCTTATGAATTTCAGGGAGAACCGACTGTTGTAGCTAAACCTATTTTATTGTTAGATTCAGGATTTTATCCAGGTACGCAAACATTGGAAATCACCTGTTCTACACCTAATGCAATTATTTATTACACAACAGACGGCACAGATCCTGATCAAAATTCTATTCTTTATAACCAATCAATTTTAATTGAACAATCTACGACAATAAAAACTAGGGCATATTGTACGGGATATTCTCCTAGTTTGATTTCAACAGGTGACTATTTCTTTGGTACTTCTATTTCAGGTGATGTAAGTGGAACTCTTTTACTTGAAAATTCACCCTATATATTAGTTGACTCGCTTGTTGTTTTACAAGGTGAAGTTTTAACAGTTTCTCCCGGAGTCCAAATTTTAGCTACAGGTCCTTTTGCTATTCATATCCAAGGATCTTTTTTTGCAGAAGGAACAGAAACAGATTCAATCTCATTCAGCACAATAAATTCAAATGTAATTTGGCGCGGTTTCTTTTTTGATGAAACTTCTGATACTGAAGAATCTATTATCAAACACTGTATTATAGAACGATCTATGAATTTTGATGCAGATGAATATACTTATGGAGGTGCTTTCTATATATATAGCTTCTCTAATTTAACTATCAGCAATTGTAGATTTGAAAATAATGCTGCGGATATGGGAGGTGTTTTCTACTTGATTGACTCAAGTCCACAAATCAAAAATTGCCTTTTTAGAAATAACATTGCAGATAATTATGGAGGAGTATTCAGTTGTAGATATAATTCAAACCCAATAATCGAAGAGAATCTGTTTATTGATAATAGTGCTGGCTCAAGTGGTGGTACTTTCTATTATTCTTATTCTTCAGGTGGAACGATAAGCAATAATATCATTAGTTTCAGCTCTGCACAAAGTGGTGGGGCTTTCTATTGCGATGATTCTTCTCCAACTATACTTAATAATCTTTTTCACAATAATTCTACTTATTCTGATGGCTGCGCTCTTTATTTAACAAATTCTTCAACTATGGATATTACAAATTGTACATTTACAGATAATTTTTTCACTAATCCTTATTATGATCAGTCAGTGATATATTGTATAGAAAGCAGTTCTCCAATTTTCAATAACTGCATTTTTTGGAATCCTGATACAGATGAAATTGAAGCTGTTACTAGTTTTCAACCATGTTATCCTTCCTTCTATTATTGTCTGGCAGAAGGTGGACTTGAACAATTTACAGGATCTAATAACCTTGATTTGGAACCGATGTTTGTTAATCCCGAAGATAATAATTATCAACTTCTGGAAGATTCGCCCTGTATCGATAGTGGAACTCCCGACACTTCTGGTCTAAATTTACCTGAATGGGATTTACTTCACAACGAACGAATTTGGGATGGAGATGGTAATGGAATTGCCATCATAGATATTGGAGCTTATGAATATGGTGCACCTTCTGTTGATGTAGAAGATCCTATTATACAAACACAAAATATTATTTCACTGAAAAACTATCCCAACCCCTTTAACCCGATGACTACTATTGCTTATACTCTTCCAAGTGATGGCATGATCGGGCTCAAAGTTTACAATATCAAAGGGCAAGTGGTGAAAACTCTTATTGAGGGAGAGCAACTGGCAGGATCATATGAAACAGTATGGAATGGAAAAGATAATAACGAAAAAAGTGTGTCTACAGGTATATACTTCTACAAATTATCAACAAAAAATAAAACAATAATGAGGAAAATGTTGATGTTAAAGTAGCTTAGGAGAGATTATGTATAAGTATTATGGTATTCTAATTTATTGGTTTATTTTCTGTTATTCTTATGCAACTATAATAAATATACCAGCAGATTATCCAACCATTCAACAAGGTATCATTGTAGCAGTAGAAGGTGATACGATACTTGTGCAACCAGGCTCATATTTTGAGAATATAAATTATTATGGCAAAAATATTACTGTAGCTTCCTTATATCTAACTACTCAAGATACGTCCTATATTTCTCAAACTATCATAGATGGAAACCAGATTGCATCAGTTGTAAAATTTGAAAGCGGAGAAGATTCAACTGCAGTTTTAACTGGATTCACAATTACCAATGGCAATTCTGGCTGGGGTGGTGGGATTTATTGTTATCAATCCAGCCCTGATATAAATAATGTGAAGATTACTTATAATGATGCTATCCAGGGTGGTGGGATCTATTGCGAAGAATCTAATCCACGTTTAGATAATGTTACCATAAGCTATAATGATACTGGTTGGGGTTTTGGTCCAGCTGGTGGTGGGATTTGCTGTTGGCAATCCACTCTAACTTTAGAAAATGTTACCATAAATGGAAATATTTCTAATGCTGGTGGTGGGATTATTTGTGTGCAAGAATCCGATCTTAGTTTAACTAATGTAACAATATCAGGTAATTTTGCTGAACTTGGTGGTGGGATTTGGTGTGGTAATTCTTCTATGAGTATGGTGAATGTAAAAATATCAGATAACCTCGCTGTTGGAATTGGTGGAGGAGTAGTATTTGATATTTGCAATCCGAGTTTGGTAAATGTAACAATATCAGATAATATTGCTGAACAAGGTGGTGGGATTTGCTGTTGGCAATCCGCTCTAACTTTAGAAAATGTTACCATAAATGGAAATACTTCTAATGATGGAGGTGGAATTTGGTGTGGAGAAAATGCCAATCCGATTTTAGTTAATTGTATTATATGGAATGACTCACCGGAAGAGATTTATTTTTCCTCAAGTGATGAACCTAATTCAATCACAATATCCTATTCAGATATAGAGGGGGGAGAAACCGGTATCGTAACGAACAATAACGGTACTGTAAACTGGATGGAAGGTAATATAAATATAGATCCGTTATTCGTCGGAACTGGAGAGTTTCCTTATTCGCTTTTGGAATATTCTCCTTGTGTTGATGCTGGCAATCCAGCCCTGATCTATTCTGATCCGGAAGATCCAACTAATCCCGGTTATGCTTTATATCCT
>JAGLPW010000163.1 GCA_023137125.1 Candidatus Cloacimonadota bacterium
GATATGGGTGCTTATGGTGGTCCTAATGTAATCGGTTGGCCAGTTGTGGGAATAGATGATGACATATTAATTCAAACTTCTGAAGTATTATTACATCAAAACTATCCCAATCCTTTCAATCCCTCAACTACAATTGAGTTTTCTATACAAAATAGTTCAAAAGTTGTACTTGCAATTTACAACATCAAAGGACAGAAGATAAAATCCCTTTTGAGCGATCAAATAACCGCAGGAAAGCATTCAATAATCTGGAATGGGGAAGATGCTTCCGGAAAAAAAGTCTCTTCAGGTATCTATTTCTATAAACTGATAACTCCAAACGCTTCTCACACAAAAAAAATGTTATTGGTCAAATAGTGATAGTATTTTACTATCTTTAAATCGTTAATCCACAAAAACACTGGAGGTTATAGTTATGATTAACCACAGAAAAACAATAGTATTTATTTTATTAATAATCATATTTCCATTGATTCTTTTATCACAGGAAGAAATTGAAATGAATTTAGTTGATCAGTTCCATTTTGAATATCCTAGTTTGATTATAGGATTAACTTATGATGGAGAATATATATGGATGTCTGATGTAGCAGCAGATTCTCTCAGCGCCATTGATATAATTACAGGTGAGAAAGTATATGGTTTTCCATCCCCTTTGGGACCAGATATTTATGGTCTAACATTTGATGGAGAAAACTTCTGGGCATCTGCATCACGATTTTATCTATACAAAATATCACATGAAGACGGCTCAATAATTACCTCATTTCAAATACCATATCCTATGGATTCGAATGCACGTATAACAGAACTTACCTGGCACAATGATATTCTTTATTGTATGAATACAGGTGGATTTAGTAGTGTTATCGTGGGAGTGGATGTAGAAACTATTACTTGCGTTGATACTGTTGGAACTGGTGAATGTGGTTCTCCAACCGGTCTTACTTTTATGAATGGTCACTTCTGGCTTAATGACTATATTGAAATTAAGATCAGAAAGATAAATCCTGAATATGGTCAATATGAAGGCTGGTTTCCTCATTACAATTTGTGTTATGGAAATGTTGGAATAACAAATGATGGGGAATATATGTATTGTTCAGATAACTTCCGCAATGTCTATAAATATGAGATTATTGAGAATTCTGCTATTGAAGAAGACAATATTGATACATTTGAATATCCTATTCAAATAAGAACATATCCCAATCCCTTCAACCCTACAACAATGATTTCTTTCTCAATCCCTGAAGAAAGTAAAGTAGAATTATCAATCTATAACATCAAAGGTCAGAAAGTTAAGTCACTTGTAAAAGAATCTTTTGAAAGTGGTAATCATTCGATTATGTGGAACGGTGATAATGAATCAGAAAATCTTATCAGCTCAGGAATCTATTTCTATAAATTAAATGTAAATGGTAAAACTGAAGCTGTAAGAAAATGTTTATTATTGAAATGAAAAAGATGCTGCTAACAGGTGTATCTGTTGAGTTCCACAGCATACACGAAACATTAGCAGCAATTTAACAGAATTGAAGTTGGAGGATAAATATGAAAAATCATCGTTTTAGTATAAGGTTCAATTTAATAATCTTAATATTCTCAATATCATTAATATTAAGCAATTCGTATGCAGTAGAGCAAACAATTGGAGTAATTCAAAATACGGAAGATGCTTTAGAAGGATATACTTTGTTTTGTCCTTCGTATTCTTATACAACATATTTAATAGATAATTATGGTCGTATGGTTCATTCATGGGAAAGTGACTATGAAATTGATAAATCCTGCTATTTACTAGAAAATGGAAATTTATTAAGAACTTTTAGAACAGAATCTACACTTTCGGGGATACAAGAATTCACCTGGGATGGAGTTGTGATATGGGAATACATTTATTCTTCTAATAATTATTCAAGACACCATGATATCGAACCTTTGCCCAACGGAAATGTATTAATTCTTGTCCGGCAGGACAAAACAGAGGTAGAAGCTCATCAAGCGGGAAGAGATCCAAGCTTATTAACTACCAACATTCTTTTTACTGAATTTATTGTCGAAGTTTCACCCACAGGATTGAATACAGCAGATATAATTTGGGAATGGCATCTGTGGGATCATCTTATACAAGATTTCGATCCCGCAGTAGATAATTACGGGGTTGTAGAAGAGCATCCAGAGCTGGTAGATATAAATTTTCTCTACAATACAACTCGAGACTGGATTCATGGAAATTCAGTAGATTACAATCAGGAATTTGATCAAATCATATTGAGTTCACGAAACTTAAGTGAAATCTGGGTTCTAGACCACACTACAACTACGGAAGAAGCAGCGGGACACACCGGAGGTATATTTGGTGCAGGGGGAGATTTATTATACCGCTGGGGAAATCCTCAAGCATATCGGGCAGGTGACGAGATCGACAGAAAATATTTCGGACAGCATGATGCCAGATGGGTAGAAAATGGCTTGCCTGGTGCCGATAATATCTTAGTTTTCAATAATGGTGAAGGAAGACCTGATGGAGATTATTCTACTGTTGATGAGATAATTCCTCCCGTAGATTTCAATGGTTTTTATACTCAACCTCCAGCAGGAAGTGCTTTTCTGCCCGAAACTCAGGAATGGATCTATTCAGGAAATGGATCAAATCCCTTTTATTCACGAACAATAGCTGGTGCACATAGGTTGTTTAATGGTAATACTATGATTTGTATTGGCAGATCCGGACATTTTATAGAAGTAACTTCTACTGATGAAATTGTCTGGGAGTATATTAATCCTATTACAAATGAGGGTGTGTTGAATCAAGGGGATCCTCCTCCTACGGGTGGAAATGCTACGTTTCGATGTCACAAATATAGTCTGGATTATGGCGTTTTACCTGAACAGGAATTATTACCCGGAAATTATCTGGAGATAAATCCAGTAACTTTTTATAGAACAACAAATTTTCCAACGTATCCGACATTACAGGACACAGTAATAGTTACATCTAAAGTTATGGATGAATCAGGGATAAATTCAGTGAATTTGATTACCTTTATCGAAGGTGATTCGCTTTTGATACAAATGTTTGATGATGGATTGAATGAAGATGAGATAGCAGGAGATTCAATTTATACTGCCGTGATTTCACCGCAAGATGCCAATATAGTAGTTTCATACTATTTATCTGCAGAAGATGGATCAGGGGATCCTTTCACAGATCCACCATTTGCATCTAGTACATACGGTTTTCATTATATTATAAATACTACTGGAACAATCGGCTTTGAGATTCCTAATTCTAATTGCTCATTAACTAACTTTCCCAATCCCTTCAATCCAACTACAACAATTGCCTTCTCAATTCTTGAAGAAAGTAATGTAGAATTATCCATTTACAACATCAAAGGGCAGAAGATAAAATCACTTTTAAGCGATCAAATAGAAGCAGGAGAGCATTCAATTATCTGGAA
>JAGLPW010000164.1 GCA_023137125.1 Candidatus Cloacimonadota bacterium
CAATATTATCCTATTACTATGTAAAGTATTAAATATACTTGACATACAAGTTATAAGAATTGTAAATCCATTTAAATTATAAAATGGAGGAACAAATGAAAAATCAAAATCTATTATTTATTCTTTTAATTTTTTTACTTCCAATCAGTTTGCTGTCACAAACAGGTAGAATTGCCGGAAAGATTACTGATGTAGAAACCGGAGAAGCAATTGAAGGTGTATCAGTTTTTCTGGAGGATTCCCAAACAGGAACTTATACAAAAGCAAACGGAACATATATTATGAAAAATATTCCGGTAGGAGAACACACTATTAATGTTCACTTAATGGGCTATAAACAAATGAAAACGAATACAATTGTTGAAGATGATATGACAGCTATCGTAAATTTACAATTGGAAATTAAGGCTGTTCAGATTGAGGGTATGAGAGTATCTGCTAACCGTGCTGTGAAAAGAGAAACACCAATAGCTTTTACCGATATTGGTGAAGAAACAATCAGCAATAAATATACAACTCAGGATATGCCACAACTTCTGGAAGATGTACCGGGTTTATTTGCAAATACCACAGGTATTGGTGATGCTCAGATCACAATGCGTGGTTTTGAAGCGGACAAGATCCAGGTTATGATAAATGGCATTCCGGTAAATGATCCGGAAAGCCAAAAAGTATACTGGAGTAATTGGACAGGTCTTGCTTCAAACGTAAAATCTGTACAGGTTCAAAAAGGTGCTGGTTCTTCACTATATGGATCTGGTGCTTTTGGCGGTTCATTGAATATCGAAACAATGGGCTCTACTCCTGAAAGTGAGATCACAGTTCGGTCATCTTACGGAACATTTACAACCGAAGGTGATGTTGCTGATGGTTTTGGGAATGTTACTGACTATGGCCCTTACAATTATAATGTGATCGCACGTTATAACTCCGGGAATCTGTTAGATGGAAATATAAACTACAATTTAATGTTTGAAAGGAAAAAAGGAGATTATTACTTGGCAGGAACTAATTATGACGGATATTCATTTGGTCTTGAATCTCAATTGAATTTTGCTTTGCATAAGGTAAATCTTAGCTTCATTGGAGCGCCTCAAGAACATAATCAAGTATATTTTAAATCTGATAGAAAATTAATGGAAACGTTGGGTAGAGAGTATAGTCGTAATAATCATGAATATCAAGAGAATTATTATTTCAAACCTCAATTCTCAATTCGCGATGAGTGGAAGATATCAGAAAACCAATTGTTAATGACGAACCTATTTGTAACTACTGGTATTGGTGGGGGAAAATATTTGAGTCAGGATAAATTTGATATTAATACTGGCGAGATACATTTTCGTGATGGCTTCCTTGATGAAGATAATCCAGATACATATGAATGGAGTCAATTTGCTCGCCATGCTTTATATTTGTATGAAGAATACGATCTTATTGTGGAAGGATTTAATCCAAATGATAGTATCTATATTCCAGCTTTTGAAATTTGGATACCTGCAATAACTTATTTAGATGCAAATGGTGATCCCGTACAAATTAGCGGGCAGGGAGCAGATTTTTTTAGAAGCCGTTATGATTACAGTTGGCGTAATAACAGGATTAGTGATCACCAGCAATTTGGAATGAATACTTATTATCAATATGAAATAAATAAATATTACAAGATGGTTATTGGTGGGGAGATGCGAAATTGGCAAGCTGATCATATCGGCAAAAGGGAAAATTTCCGTCATTATAATCCAGAGTTTCCGGATAATGTAGAAACATATGAGGAAATACAAACAACATATGATTATACTACGGACGTTTTAAACATGTCAGCTTTTGCAAGATTTCAAATAAAACCAACAGAGAAAATGAATATTCTTTTGGATGGACAATATGCACGTTACTCATCCCAAGTTGAAGAGAATCCGATAGAAATTTATGATATGGGAACGGGAGAGCCAACCGGTTATTATTTCTATTCCACAAAGGAGATGACCGAAGTTGTTGAACAAGATACAGTATTAAAATTTAGTGAAGATGATTACAAAAAAGTATTCAGCTTCTTCTCACCTAAATTAGGTATCAACTATAACTTATCTGAATACTTTAATATTATGGCAAATTACTCGTTGGCTTATAAAGAACCAAGAACAGGAGATTGGTATAGTGGATATGACGGTCCTGATGGAAATCAAATGTATACAAAAAATATTGTACTACAGGATAGCTTAGGAAATTACTATAATCAGGATGATGACCATTTCTACGGAGAGCTTAAACCCGAGAAAATAAATACAATCGAATTCGGGATTGGATACGATGGTGTTTATTTTGATGTTGATGCAAATTACTATTTCAGTGAATATGAAGACAAAATCGAACGGGTAAATCTTCCGGTAACAGAAGAATATTACTATGCAGGAAATGATTCTATCGGAACTAACGAATATGATACTAGTTTAACATTGAATGCCGGAAAAGCACGTCATCAGGGTTTAGAACTAAGTACAAAATTTAAACTCAATAATCTTGATAGTTCAGCTTCGTTAACTCTTTCAAAGAATAGATGGGTCAGCATGAATGTTGATGAAATATTTGGCGGAAGTGCTGATGATATGATTGGAAAAGTTGTTCCCAATTCACCTGAAACAATGGCAAATGCAACGATAGGTTATACATTTGAGAAGTTACCATTAAATGGTAAGCTAAGAATTGGTTTTACTGGGAAATACTGGGATGATTATTATGCAAATTATACAAATGAATATTTTAGTAATTATATTTTGGATGGTTCAGATTATGTTGCTGATACTACTTCTGTAACAAGTTCTCAATTGCCTTATTTTATGGAGTTCGGCAGTAACATTAAATATTCGTTTAAAATAGGTGGAGCTGAAGCATTCATCAGATTGGATGTAAATAATATTTTGAATAGAGAGAATTATCTCTCTGCTAACGTTAGAACAGATTATAATCGTGGTTATTATGATGAAAATGATGAATGGCAAGATGATTATCTTACAGGAAATGAATACATGTATGTAACACCTGCACCACTATTAAATGTGTTTCTAACGATGGAAGTAAAATTCTGATAAAATAACAAAAAAAAGGAGCTGAAAAAATTCTCAGCTCCTTTTTTTATTTCATGATCAATTATTTCTTTTCTTTCGGGGCAGTTTTTTCTTTCTCTTCTTTCAACTCTTCAATCAGTACGTTCACATTATCTGCTTTAAAGATTGGATAAAAATCGGTAACATAATCGCTAATAATTTTTTCCAGACCTTCATTCTTCTTGATCACATCTTTTTTGAATTTGACAGTAATAGTGATTTTATTGAAAACTGCAACAATTGATACATTTGGAACTTCGCCAATAATATTACCCAGATACTGTGGAAGAGTTTTATCCAGTTCGATGAGACCTTTGAATAATTGATAGATCTTTAACCCTAGATATCCGAAACCAGATATTACTAGGAGGGTAAAAAACTTTTTAAAAGTGTTTTTCATCTTTTCCTTCCCATCAATACATTATTTAAGTAATATCACCTTTTTAATGCTTGTGTAATCGCCACCACTGTTGTTAATATAAGATTCAAAGAAGTAAATACCGCTGGAAACCTTGTTGTTATTATCATCAGAACCATTCCAAACAACATGATGTTCACCGGCTGTAAGATCTTCATTAACCAAAGTTTTGATCTTTTCACCTTTAATGTTATAAACATTTAATGTAACATGGCTATCACTTTTCAAATTAAGATAAGCAGTTGTTTGTGGATTAAATGGATTCGGATAACAGCTAATGAATTCTGAACTTGCAATAACAGTATTTTCGTTGGAAGAAACTACATCAATTAGATCTTCAGGAGTTCTTGGGTTGATTCCATATTCATCATAACTGTAATCAAGACATCCTCTGATTATTGCCCACTCCATACCAAGAACTATTATTATCTCAGGGTTTACAGAATCCAAATAGAAGAAACCATCATCAATCTGACACGAAATTGCAGAAATATCTGTAACATACCATTGTCCATAATTGATCTGTTCTTGTGTTACCACAACATCATTTACTTCAACAAGACAGCCCTCATATTGTTCTGCAGTTGCAGCATCTACAAGATCAGCAGTTTGTGTAAGCAATGGTGCCGGTACAGTATTACCTGAACTCAAAAGAGTTACACTAATGTATGCACCATCATAACCAGAGATTTCAGTAAAACCATAATATTCCCTTACAGTTCCTGTTAATTCAATTTCATCACCAACAACCAATGTGGTGTCACCAGCCATAAAAACATATACACCACTCCATGGAATACCATTTGACATTTCAATAAAGAAATTATCCTTAAAACCTGAGAATTCTACACCAGTAACGATTCCTATGACGGTTACTTCTTCATCAACCATTGGTGATGGGTAAGTTCCATCTGGACCAGGAACATCTGTGTATTGAACATCGTAGATAGTTGTAGCAAATACAAAAGAAACTACAACTGTAAAAATTAAAATTCCAAAAATTTTTTTCATAATATTCCTCCTAAATATTTTTTTAATATTAATAATTTAAAATATTTAATTATATTATTTTTATGTCAAGAATATAATTGTAATCTAAATTATAAATTCACATACTTTAGGATATTAAATTACTTGACACTTGTAACCAAACTCGAAATTTTGTGTATATAACTAATAGATATTAGAAAAAATTGATTTTGTAATACAATTTTGAGGAGAAATAAATGAGTAATGAAAAAGACCAGCAAAATTTTTTCGAATTAAATATGACACAATTAACCAAAATTGCCAATGAATTAGAGTTAGATGAAATTAAGGGGCTGAAGAAAAAAGAATTGATCCATCGGATATTTGAAATAGAAGCTACTCAGGAAGGATTAGCTTTTGTTTCTGGCTGTTTACAAATTGTTGATGACGGCTATGGTTTCTTGAGATTTTTGAAGAATAATTATACGCACGGTAGAAATGATATATATGTTTCTAGTTCACAAATCAAAAGATTTGGATTGAAGAAAGGACATGTTATATCAGGTCCTGTTCGAGCTCCAAAAGATGAAGAAAAGTATTTTGCACTGATCAGGGTTGATTCTGTTAATTATGAAGATCCACTTATTGTTCTGGAAGCGAAGAGATTTGAAAAACTAACACCTTATTTTCCTGAAGAGAAACTAGATCTCGAGACTACTCAGAAAAACGTTTCTGCTAGAATAATAAATTTATTTACACCAATTGGAAAAGGACAGAGAGGAATGATCGTTGCCGCACCAAGAACTGGGAAAACCGTGTTAATGCAAACTATTGCAAATGCAATTCTTACAAATCATTCCGAAGTTTATCTTATTGTATTATTGGTTGATGAAAGACCAGAAGAAGTAACAGAGATGAAGAGGATATTGATCCCACGAAATTCGGAAGTTGTTAGTTCAACATTTGATGAGCAACCTAAAAACCATATTCAAGTTGCAGAAATGGTAATTGAAAAAGCAAAAAGAATGGTTGAACTTGGTCAGGACGTAGTTATCATGCTTGATAGTATTACGCGTCTTGCTCGAGCTTTTAATATGGCGCAACCTTCTAGTGGAAGAGTACTGTCCGGTGGACTTGATGCTGGTTCACTTCATAGGCCAAAAAAATTCTTTGGTGCCGCTAGAAATGCTTTAGAACAAGGTAGTCTTACAATTATAGCAACCGCATTAGTAGATACTGGCAGTAGAATGGATCAGGTTATCTTTGAAGAATTTAAAGGAACCGGTAATATGGAACTTGTTCTTGATAGAGCAATCAGTGATTTCCGAATGTATCCAGCTGTAGACTTGGTAAAATCAGGAACAAGACGTGAAGATCTTTTATTATCTAAAGAAGAAGTTCAGAGAATGTTCGTACTTCGTCAATTCCTAAAAGGGATGAGCCCATTGAAAGGCATTGAAATGCTTAAGAATAAAATGTTGGCTACTCAAAACAATGAAGAGTTATTACAAAAAATGAGTCGTTAATGGAATTACTTGCACCGGCTGGTGATCTAAATAAATTAAAATATGCTGTTTATTATGGAGCGGATGCTGTTTATGCAGCTGGTAATAATTTTGGTCTAAGAGCAAAAAGTACAAATTTTTCGGAAGTTCACTTAAAAGAAGCTGTTGATTTTTGTCATAAGCATGGTCGTAAAATTTATATAACCGTAAATATATTTGCCCACAATTCTGATATAGAACAATTACCCGAATATTTAATATTTCTACAGAAGATAGGTGTAGATGCACTGATAATTTCCGATCCCGGTGTTTTTTCCTTAGCTAAAGAATTTGCACCTGATGTGGATATTCATATCAGTACTCAAGCAAATGTTACGTCTTGGAGTGCGGTTGATTTCTGGTATAAACTGGGAGCTAAACGCATAATTCTTGCACGCGAATTGGGCATAAAAGAAATTGTTGAGATCAAGAAAAAAGTACCAAAAATTGAATTGGAAATGTTTGTACATGGTGCGATGTGTATGTCATATTCCGGACGATGCCTGATCAGCGCATTTTTGAACAATAGAAGTGCAAACCGAGGACTTTGCACACAGCCTTGTAGATGGGAATATAACCTTATAGAGAAATCTAGACCGGGAGAATTTTTCAAGATCGAAGAAGATGAAAGAGGTTCCTACTTTTTCAATTCCAAAGACTTAAACCTGATCAAACGAATCCCGCAGATCAAGAAAGCAGGTATTGATAGCATAAAGATAGAAGGTCGCATGAAGAGCTTGTATTATGTAGCTGCGGTTACAAGGGCATACAAAACAGCAATAGAAGCAGGAACAAATACAGTTTCTACCGATACACAAGAAGAGCTTAATAAGGTTAGCCACAGGTATTACAGTGAAGCATTTTTTGATAAATTTGATTCATCTGAAACTCAGTACTACGGATCTTCCGCATATATTCGAGATTATCAATTTGTTGGTGAAGTTCAAAAGGTTGAAGGAACATCTGCATTCATTTCGATCAAGGCTAAATTTTGTATTGGAGACGAAATTGAGTTCATCTTCCCAGATAGCAAAAATGATTTCAAAATTAAGTTAAAAAACATATTTAATGAAGAAAATGAAATGATACAATTAACAAAACCAAATACAATTATTAGACTCGACCTTGACAAGAAATTACCAAAATGGGGTATTGTAAGAAAAAAGAATATTGAAGAGTAGTATGAAAAAGAATATATTTATTATCTGTCTGTTAACAATTTTTGTTGTATCAAGTTTTTGTATTTTATCACAGGAAGATCAGTATAAAAAAGCGAAAGCTGAGAAAGATGGAACTGCAATGAAGATCCTTTTCGAAAGGGTTTACGAAGAAGATCATGATTCAATTTTTGGTCAGCTTTCTCTTATTGAATTGGCAAAATATAATTTCTTTAAACGCGATTATAATAATGCCGTTTCAATTCTAAAAAAAATACATCACCAAGAAATATCAGACAAGCAATACTGGCTTGCAAAGTCATACTTAAAGATAGAAAAATATCAGCTTTCAATAATTTCCAGCCAGATATTTATCGCAGAATCAGAGGATAATGTAAAGATTGAAAATGCCTACTTTATTATTGCTGAAGCATATTTGAAGCAGAAGATGTATAAGCGCGCATTTAACACTTTGGAAAGTCTTAGAACCTCTAAGTATATAAACAATAACATTCCATTACTTCATTATAAAATGGGGATTTGTAAAGAGAAACAGGGTAAATTTGAACAAGCATTGATGTTCTATAAAAAATTAAAGCAGGATTTCCCATACCATCAATATTGTTACCTTGCTGAAGATAGAATTTATAATTTGAAAAAAAATAATAAGCTTGAAATTGATCTTTCCGAAATTAATACGTTTAGAAAAGAAGAGCCTATAGAAGAATCAAAAGCTGCAACTGGAAAGGATTTGAAAATTTATCTTCAAGTTGGTGCATTTAGTTCTGAAGATAGTGCAGAAAAATTTGGGAAACATGTCAGAGTTATCGGATATAAATATATTATTTTTTCAAAGATCAAGAATAATAGCAAACTGTATGTGGTTGCTGCAGGTCCTTTTAATAAAAATGACAATCTTAAAAAAGCAATGCTGAAACTCAAAAAAAATGATATTAATTCCTATGTAATTAAAAGATACTAACCATTCAAATATGAAGATAAAAAAATTAACTCCGATGCTTAAGCAATTTATTGCGATCAAAGAGCAGCATCCTGATAAACTATTACTATTCAGAATGGGAGATTTCTACGAGACTTTTTTTGAAGATGCAAAAACGGCATCAAAAGTCTTAGGTATAACTCTAACTGCCAGAAATAAAAAAGCCGATGATCCTATACCTCTTGCGGGTTTTCCGTATCACGCACTTGATAATTATCTTGATAAACTAGTAAAACAAGGTCTAAAGGTCGTTATTTGTGAGCAGATAGAAGATCCCAAAAAAGCAAAAGGTTTGGTAAAAAGAGGTATCACTGATATAATAACTCCAGGTTCAATTATTGATGAAAAATTAATAGATTCGGTAGATCACAATTATCTGGGTGCTATTTATCAGGAACTAAAATCAAAAATAATTGGTTTTGCTGTTATCGATGCTTCAACCGGAGATTTTATATTCACAGAATTAGAAAAAGATGAATTAAAGAATGAACTACTCAGGTTAAAACCCTCCGAGATTGTTGTTCAAGATGACAGCACAGAAGAAATCTTAATTTCGTTTAACATAGAATACGAACCCACAATAACAGTTTTCGATAGTTGGTATTTTGATCCTGAGGAAGCAGAGCGTGCGTTATTAAATCATTTTGGAACGACTACTTTAGAAGGATTTGGTGCCCAGAATAAATTGTTTGCCACAACCGCTGCCGGCGCAGCAATTTCTTACTTAAAATCACTAAAGAATAATGATCTTAAACATATTGGGAGAATGCAATTTTATTCTATAAAGAATTATATGCAACTGGATGAAGTTTCCCGAAGAAATCTGGAATTAATAAAATCTATTCGATATAATAGTTCTTTTGGAAGTCTGATATCAATATTAGATGAAACCGAAACTCCGATGGGAGCGCGCAAACTTCGAGATTGGTTATTGAACCCACTGTTGGATAAAGAGGAGATAGAATTACGATTAAATGCAGTTCAGGAACTCAAAGAAAACTTTTCACTCACTGAAGATATTCGTGATTTATTTAAAACAATAGGAGATCTAAGTAGAATTCTTGGTAAGATCGGAACTAATAGGGTCAATCCTCGTGATGCAATAGCGTTGAAAAGTTATCTGGAAACAGCTTCCATTCTTTCTAATATGTTAAATGAATTTGAGAATGAATTTATTAACTCACTACAAAAGGAGATAGCAGATTATTCCAATATTATAGAGTTGATCAGTAAAACAATAATGGATGAACCACCCATCTTGATTACTGAAGGAAATATTATTAAGAATGAATTAAATTCTGATCTTGATGAGTTGCGTGAAGTAAGTAAAAATGGGAAAGGTTGGATAGCCAGACTTGAAGAAGAAGAAAAGACAAAAACTGGAATTTCCTCATTAAAAGTTAACTACAATCGTGTTTTCGGTTATTACATAGAAGTTACCAGCAGGCACAAAGATAAAATACCAGAACACTATATTAGAAAACAAACTTTAGTAAATTCAGAGCGTTATATAAGCCCGCAATTAAAGGAATATGAAGCAAAAGTTTTGGGAGCAGAAGAGAGAATAAAAAATCTGGAATATGAGCTGTTTATTGATATCAGAGGAAAATTGTACAAAGAGATCGAACCGATACAGCAATACGTAGAAGTTGTAGCTGTAATCGATGTTTTGGCTAATTTTGCTCAACTTGCTTATAAAAATAATTATGCAAAACCAGAATTTAATAATGAAGGCTATATTGATATTAAACAAAGTCGGCATCCTGTAATCGAAAAAATATTGAAAGATGAAGAATTTATCCCGAATGATATTCACATGAACAATAAAGATAATCAAATATCTCTGATCACAGGTCCTAATATGGCAGGTAAATCTACATATCTCCGTCAAGTTGGGCTGTTGGCGATCATGGCGCAAATGGGAAGTTTTATTCCTGTAGCAAGTGCTGATATGCCGATCTTTGATAAAGTTTTTACTCGTGTAGGAGCTTCTGATAATTTGGCAATGGGACAAAGTACATTTCTGGTTGAAATGATAGAAGTGGCTAATATCCTCAATTCTTCAACTCCCAAATCTTTGATACTACTAGATGAAATAGGTCGCGGAACCAGTACGTTTGATGGGTTAAGCCTTGCTTGGTCAATTGTTGAACATATTCATAATAATCTCAAAATTTCTGCCAAAACTCTATTTGCAACTCACTATCACGAGTTAACAGAATTAGAGAATATTCTCCCAAGAGTTAAGAATTTCAATATTGTTGTAAAAGAATGGAATGATAAGATCATATTCCTAAGAAAGATAGAACGTGGATCAGCTGACCAGAGTTACGGTATTCAAGTTGCACGTTTAGCAGGGGTACCAGAGAAGGTGATTACACGAGCAAAACAGATCTTGCATAATCTTGAGGAACATGAAATTAGTCCTCAAGGACTTTCCTCAACTGCGAAGAGACAACTTTCTAATTATCATACTAATCAATTGGATATTTTTGATGCGATTATTGAAAAATCTGAAGAGAAGAATGACATACTGGAAACTATTAAAAATTTAGATGTGAATAAACTCACTCCATTAGAAGCCATCAACAAGCTTTCTGAATTAAAGAATAAATTGTAAATGGAGATCTATTGATTATAGTGAGTGCTTGTCTGGCAGGTGTAAAATGTCGTTATGACGGGAAAGATAATGCAAATAGTAAAGTGATCAAGTTGGTTGTAAATGGCATTGCGATTCCCATTTGTCCAGAGCAATTAGGTGGTTTGCAAACTCCACGAATTCCAGCTGAGATTTCTGGAGACAAAGTTTTAAATAAAAAAGGTGAAAACGTTACATCGCAATTTAAAAAAGGTGCTAAGGAAACTTTACGTATAGCTGAGTTAGTAAACTGTCATAAAGCAATTTTGAAACAAAGTTCTCCCTCTTGTGGATATGGCAAGATCTATGATGGCTCTCATACTGGCAGAATTATAGACGGAATGGGTCTAACCGCTCAATTATTATCACAAAAGGGAATTGTTATACTAACAGAAGAGGATCTTTGATAAAACAAAAAAGCCGAATTTAATTTCTCAACTCGGCTTATCTATTTTACAAATTATGATAATTATTTATTTACCTTTTTTCTTATGTCTATTCTTGCGAAGTCTTTTTTTACGTTTGTGATTTGCAATTTTATAGCGCTTTCTTTTTTTTCCGCAGGGCATTCATCCTCCAAAGTTACTTCAATCTATCTTTGTTAGCTTCGTTCACTTCTTCTTTAAAAGCTCTTGAAAATTTAAATGTAGGAACAATGCGTGCTGGAACTTCTACTTTTTCATCTGTTTTTGGGTTACGGCCAATACGAGATTTGCGTTTTTTCAGTTTGAAAGTTCCAAATCCTCTAATCTCAATATGCTTTCCATCTTTCATTGAATCTTTCACTGAATCCAAAAATGCATCTACTGCAAGTGCTACATCTTTACGGATAATTCCAGTCTCTGCTGAAATAACTCTTACTAAATCTGCTTTTGTCATAATTTATTACTCCTTATTAATTTACCATCGATACTCTTTGTTCAAGAAGGTGTTTTTTCTGTCAAGAACTTTCTATGTAACTTTGTGTATTCAGGTATTTTAGCAAATATTTGTCATTATATTTATACTTGGGTTATAATCCCAATATTAGAATTAACTGTCTAAATTACAAGACGAAAAATTCTATAAACATCACTATTAAAGCCCGTAATAAACGTTTGACAATGGGCAATTATTCATTGACAGTAAAAAACTCATTATTTATTTGGATAAACTTAAATTATATTGTAGTTGAGGTAAAAGTGGTATGAAAAAAGTAGAATTTGCTCTTATTGGTTGTGGTCGGATTTCAGCTAAACATTTTGAAGCAATTGAACAAATTGAAGATGCAGAAGTTATTGCCTGTGCAGATATTATTAAACAACGTGCAGCAGATTCTGCAGAAAAATTTAAGATTAAAACTTATTATACAGATTATAAAAAAATGTTAGATAATGAAAATATCAATGCTGTAATAATTTGTACTCCAAGTGGTATGCATCCGCAAATGGGAATTGAAGCTGCAAAAAGAAAGATCAATGTAATCACCGAAAAACCAATGGCAATAGATTTAAAATCTGCTGATGCTCTTGTAAAAGCTTGTGATGATAATCAGGTTGAACTATTTGTTGTGAAACAAAACCGCTTGAATCCATCCATTCAATTACTTAAAAAAGCAATTGATAAAGGAAGATTCGGAAGAATATTTAGTGCCAATGCAACAGTACGTTGGACACGTCCTCAAAGCTATTATGATCTGGCTAAGTGGCGTGGAACCTGGGAGTTTGATGGTGGTGCTTTCATGAATCAAGCTTCTCATTATTTCGATCTTATTCAATGGCTGATGGGACCGGTAGAATCTGTAATGTCATTTACCGCAACTTTGAACCATAACATAGAAACTGAGGACATGGGAACAGGGATAATTCGATTTAGAAATGGAGCGATAGGTACTGTGGAAGTAACCATGAATACATTTCCAAAAAACCTTGAAGGTTCTATTACAATAATGGGTGAGAATGGTACAGTTAAAATTGGCGGGATTGCCGTCAATCAAATAGATTATTGGGAATTCAAAGATTATGATGACGATGATAAATTGATTCAGGCTGCTAAAACTGATCCAAAAAGTGTTTATGGTTTTGGGCATTTTGGTTTCTTACAGAATGTTGTCGATGCACTCCGTGGTGATGATGTTCCAAATACAGATGGTAGAAGTGGTAGAAAATCACTTGAACTTATTTTAGCAATGTATCAATCGGCAAAAAATGGGAAGAAAATAGCACTTCCACTAAGATAATAAAAAGAGGGATAATTTGTTAGTACAGGAATATTTTAAAACACGTTCACGACTTTTAGAGAAAGCTCTGGATCAATATTTAGCCCCATCAAATAAGTATCCTGAACAGCTTCATGAAGCAATGCGATATAGTGTATTCAGTGGTGGAAAACGAATGCGACCCATTCTGTTCTTCGCAACATATGAAATGCTTATCGGAAGAAAAAACATTAATCGGCTGGCAAGGTTAATGCCAGTTGCCTGTGCATTGGAATTAGTTCATACCGCTTCACTCATCCATGATGATTTGCCAAGTGTAGATAATTCATCAGAACGCAGAGGAATTCCTAGTTGTCATGAAAAATTTGGAGAAGCAACAGCAATTCTTACAGGTGATGCTCTAATAACAAAAGCTATTGAACTTCTTACAGAAATCAGCAATAAAAAGGTGGCACTTGATTGTATACACGTCCTTTCAAAAGCTGTTTCTACAAGAGGTATGATCGGTGGTCAGGCAGTAGATATATTATCTGCAAAGAAAAAAGTGAATATTAATACGCTTCGTTATGTACATCTCAAGAAAACAGGGGCATTACTGCAAGCTGCTATGGAACTTGCATGTGTAATTGAAGGAGCAGAAGAAAACTTAACAATAACTCTCAGCAATTTTGCTCTAAACCTTGGTTTAGCTTATCAGATAGTTGATGACATTCTGGATGAAGTAGGAAGTTTCGAAGTTCTTGGGAAAAACCCGGGTGGAGATTCTAGAAGTCATAAAGCAACTTACCCATCTTTGTTAGGACTCGAAAAATCTAAAATGAAAGCAGAAAAGCTTCTCAGGGATTGCTATAATCTAGTTAAGAATATGAAAGCGAATGACGTTTTATTGGAATTTGTAAATATAGTAAAAGATCGGTTACCATAAAATTTTGAGATGCCTTTTATTAAGATAATCCGCCCCTTTAATTGCTTGTTTGTAATTCTTTCAGTTTTTTTTGGAGCGTTCTATCAATCATCAATCAGTAATTACTATCCTATAATATTTGCCGCACTTTCTGCAGCCCTTATTGCCGCTGCCGGTTATGTGATGAATGATTTCTTTGATATTCCAATTGATATTATTAATCGACCGAATCGGATTCTACCTTCTGGTAAAATAACTCCAAAAGCAGCGTATATCTTTTCAATATTGCTTTTCATATTAGGTATAACTTCAAGCTACTTTACTCAGAATATTTATTGTGTGATCATAGCTGTAGTAAACAGCATTTTACTATTTAGTTATGCAAAAACATTTAAAATGAGTTTCTTAACGGGGAACATCCTCGTTGCTTATACTACTGCAAGCACATTCCTATTTGGTGGACTAAGTAATAATAATGTGAAGAATTCTATGATTATTGTTATTTTTGCTTTTTTATATACTTTTATTAGGGAAATTGTGAAAGATGGTGAAGACATTGAAGGAGATATTAAATGGAATGCCAAAACTCTTGCCGTGAAGATAGGCAGGAAAAATATTGCTATTGTATCCATATTTCCTACTTTGGCTATCATTCTTTATTCAGTATTTCTATTTGTAAATAATATGATCAGGCTGAAAGTTTTTATAGTTCTCACAGTAGGAGTTTCTTTACCACTTACTATTTTGATAATCTATATTTTAAGAAAAAGTGAAATATATAGATTTGCGAATGCTTCATCTCTGATGAAGATAAATATGTTAATGTTGTTAATAATTTTATGGGTTGGTTAATATGAAAGTTTATAATAAACTATTGGAACTTGCAAAGAAACGAGCTAATTATTTCTGTTTGTTAGATCCGGATGAATTACAGGCTGATAAAACAAAAGATTTTGCTAAAATGTGTGAAGAAAATGGAGCTGATGCGTTACTTGTTGGCGGAAGCATAATGGTGAATAATAAATTTCAATCGAATTTGAAACTCATCAAGGAGAGTGTAAATATTCCCGTTTTAATTTTTCCCGGGATCTTTGATTTTGTATCCCCTCATGCAGATGCTCTTCTCTTGCTAAGTGTAGTTACAAGTCGTAACCCACAAATGCTTATTGGTGAACAAGTTCGTGCAGCACCATTAATAAAGCATTATGGTTTGGAAGCAATTGGTACAGCTTATATGATTATTGAATCTGGTAATAGTACTTCAGTACAGTTCATGAGCGGCAGTCTGCCGCTTCCAAGAACAAAGAATGATCTTGCTGTTGCACATGCATTGGCTGGACAGTATCTTGGAATGAAGCTTATCTATATGGATGCCGGAAGCGGAGCAAAATATGCGGCAACCGATGAAATGGTTGCTGCAGTAAGAAAGAATGTGGATCTACCCATTATTCTTGGTGGTGGGATCAAAACTCCGGAAGTAGCAATGCAAAAGGCAAAAGCAGGTGCAGATTTTATTGTGACCGGTAATGTTCTTGAAAATAATCCTGATCCAAGGTTGATAAGGGAATTTGCAGATGCGATCCACAGTGTAAAAAGATAATGATAGATATTCATACGCACATTCTTCACAACTGCGATGATGGTTCTGATTGTCTTGAACTATCCATCGAACATATCACTAATATGATCGATAAAGGTGTTACGGATATTGTGCTTACACCACATTATATGAATAGCTATGTTCAAACCGATGCAAAGGTCATTGATAAACAATTTAAAAAATTATCAGAAGCTACTGCAGATTTGAAGATCAATCTTTATAAAGGTGGAGAGATCTTTCTAAATCCAGGGGTTGAGGACAAGATTGATAAGGAGCTTTGTATTGGAGATACATCCTATATTTTAGTTGAGACAAATATGAGTGAATTTACACCTGATATTTATGAGATTCTTTTTCAGTTAGTTCGAAGAGGACTACGACCGATTCTTGCTCATCCTGAACGCTATAATTATATCATGAACGAACCGGACATAGCGGAAGATTTTCTGCACAGGAATGTTTACTTACAGGTAAATGCCGGAAGTATCTTAGGGTTTTACGGACATAAAATCGCAAAGACAGCGTGGTATCTTATTAATAACGGATTTGCTCATTTTATTGCTTCTGATAATCATTGTAAAATTGATGAATATATACTACCTGCTGCGATAGAAGCAATCCGCGATAACATTGATGATTATACTGCTGAGCTTCTAACCAAAATAAATCCGCAGAAAATGTTGAATAATGAGAAGATTAAATATTTTTATCTGAAAAAACAACTTATTGAGAGGAAAGGATTTTTTGAAAAGATATTGAGAAAAATATGACAAGCAAAATATTAATAACCGGAATTAGCGGATTTATCGGACGGAACGTTCTTAGGCATTTAATACAGAATTACGATAGTATCACTGCGATAATCCGTCCCGGAACAAAGCATCAGCGAATAGAAGAGTTCATTAATAAAGTTGAATTTGCTGAGATCGATCTTACAGATATTCCTACATTAAAAGAATATCTTGATGAGAATTCTTTTGAAATAATAATTCATATTGGTGCTGTTCGAGGTGGTCGGAAATTAAGTAATTATGATTATTTCGATGCAAATGTAAATGCAACTGAACAGCTTGTGATCAATGCAAGAGATAATGATTCAAAATTCATTTACTGTTCTTCTGTTGGTGTATTTGGTGCTATCCCACTTGAATTACCAGCTAATAATTCTACAAAAAGACAAGAAGATAATTACTATCATTTCACAAAGATCAGAGCAGAAGCTATAATACAGAAATATGTTCTTTACGGATTGAAAGCAGCAATAATAAGACCTTCGATCACTTACGGAACAAACGATTATGGGTTTCCATTTACACTTACAAAATTAATTGATGAAAAACTTCTTTTCCTACCTAATCAGGACGTGATTATTCATCTAGCAAATATTAATGTGATCACTCAATCTTTTTTGAGACTAATAGAACTTGATTATCAACCAGGAGTTTGTTATAATGTGGCTGACAGCCATCCAGTAGAATTACATAAACTTGCAGAGTTTATTAATAATGAGCTAGAAAGAAAACCATATTCTTCAAAAAGAGATATTGATATTAAATATTTCAAAAAAGGAGAAAAGATAGCAAAATTTTTCAAGAGTGAACTCTGGATTGCCCGTTTTCAATTGATTTCAAGACATTGGTATTATGATGTAAAAAACAGTTATATTGATTTGAGTTTAAAAGAAACTGAAACAATTCCAAATTTCAAGATCGTAACAGATTGGTATAAAGATCTGAGATCAAAATAATGTAGGTAAATTATGGCAATTCCAATATTAAAGAACTGGGAAAAATATTTTACTAACACAGATGAAGGTCTTGGCTCTTCTTACGAGAGAATTATATTGAATAACAAATTGGAATCCATTTGTAGGCATTTTAATATTTCAACAATTCTAGAAGCTCCAAGCTTTGGATTCACCGGGTTATCCGGTATCAATAGTATGGATTTCGCTAAAGATGGGAAGAAAATAACCGTTCTAGATAATGATGAAGAGCGAATCGAGCTGATTGAAAAAGTGTGGGAGGAGATGAAATTTCCACTCACAATAGAATATTCAAAAGAATTCAACTCTCTGCCTTTTGCAGATGATTCATTTGATCTTAGCTGGAATTTTTCTGCACTCTGGTTTGTGGATGATCTTTCTGGTTTTCTTAAAGAACTTACTCGGGTTACATCACAAGTGATATTATTGTGTGTTCCCAATAGAAGTGGGATGGGATATATCTCCCAGAAAATTCTCGGATTTAAGGAATTGAAAAAACATCTAAAAGAAGAGAATATATTACCCAAGAACATAAAAAGAGAAATGAAAAATAATGACTGGATGTTGATCGACAGCAAATATATTGATTGTCCACCCTGGCCAGACATTGGTATGCCGAAAGAAAAATTCCTGAAGATTTTTAGATTGAGCTGGTTGATAAATAAGAAAGAACATAAACCATTGACGATCATGGATTATTATAGTGGGAAGGATCCTAATTTTCCAGAGAAAATGTTGTCTCATTTCTGGTTTGAAAAGAAAGCACCTAAATTGTTGAAAACCTTTTGGGCTCATCATCGTTATTTTCTGTTCATTCCCAAAAAGCAGGTTATAAAATAATGAAAAGGAACGGTCTTAATTGGATATTCGGGATAGCTCTTGGTGCTATCTTCCTAATAGCCTGGATACGAATCGTGGACTGGCAGGAATTCCTCAAGTATTTCCATGAATTCGATCTTAAGATGGTTCTGGTCTTCTCTCTTTTTTATGTATTAGCATACATTCTGCGGAGTTTGCGCTGGAGAATAATTTTAAAACCTATTTATAAAATGGGAATGATGGAAAGTTTTTCCATCTTTATGTCAGGAATGCTGATTAACTATCTTATCCCTATAAGAGCGGGAGAGATAGCAAAATCTATTATCCTCAAAACTAAAGAGAATGTAAAGATCTCTGACAGTCTTCCATCAATTTTTATAGATAAACTTACCGATCTTTTCCCGATAATATTCATAATGATACTCATCCCGCTTGTATCGGTTAAACTGAATTCAGCACTTTATATCATTATAGGTCTTCTGTTCTTTATTTTTCTTTTATTCCTTGCATTTATCTTTTTTGCAGTTAATCATAAAACCAAAGCAATAAGAATATTGAATTTCTTCTTGAAGCTTTTACCAAAAAAATACAGGAAGAAATTTGAAGATTTCTATATCAATTTTGTGGATGGAATGGCAATAATGCATGGCAGATTTGCGGAGAACTGTCTTGTTTATCTTCTTACACTGCTTGCCGTTTTATCTGAAGCGATATATGTTTATGCAGTTTTCAGAGCATTTGGTGCAGAAGTGTCCTATCTTAAAATATTATTTGGATATACCCTGATGAATCTTACATATATACTTCCAACTCCTCCTGCACAGATCGGCTCGAATCAGTTTATGTGGGTGCTGATATTTTCATTTGCATTGGGCATTAATGAAAACCTTACAAGTGCAGCAGTTACATTTTCTCATTTATTAACCTCGATCTGGATATTCCTTACAGGTGGGATTTCCTTAATCGCACTTAAGATTAATTTAAACCAACTTTTACAAAGTAATTATGAAAAGGATTAATATGAAAAAGAATATTGAAATACTAGAAAAACTTCCAGAAATTAAACAGAAAATAACCCAGGAGATCGGAAAAGTTATTGTGGGTCAAGATGAGATTATCGAGCAAATGCTAATTGCATTGATCTCAAATGGACATTGCCTTCTAGAAGGAGTGCCTGGATTGGCTAAAACATTGATGATCTCAACAATGGCAAAAGTTCTGAATATGAAATTCAACAGGATCCAATTTACACCGGATCTTATGCCTTCCGACATTACTGGAACTGATATTCTGGCAGAAAATAAAGCAGATGGGAAGAGATATTTTGAATACATTAAAGGTCCGATTTTTGCAAATATAATATTAGCTGATGAGATAAATAGAACACCTCCTAAAACGCAAGCTGCTTTGTTGCAGGCAATGCAGGAATATCAAGTTACTGCCGGTAATAAAACTTTTGATTTGGATAGACCATTTCTAGTTCTGGCTACTCAGAATCCAATTGAACAGGAGGGAACATATCCTCTTCCTGAAGCACAGTTAGACAGATTCATGTTCTATCTTAATATAGATTACCCTTCTTATGAAGAAGAGAAAATGATCGTTAAAAATGATGCATTTGCTTCATTGAATTCTGTTATTTCGGTAATAGGTGCAGAAGAGATCATTCAAATTCAGAAAGCCGTTAAGGAAGTCCCCGTAAGTGAACATGTACTTGAATTTGCAGTAAAACTAGCTCGTACAACCAGATCTCAATATGAGAATGCACCGGATTACATCAAAAAATGGGTAAGTTGGGGAGCCGGACCAAGAGCGAGTCAATATTTAATATATGCCGCTAGAAGTAGAGCCGTTTTACAAGGTAGATTGACACCCGCAATTGATGATGTTATCAGCGTAGCGTACAGTGTACTTCAACATAGAATTATTATCTCTTTTGCAGCTGAAGCCGAAGGCATTACACCTAAAAAAATAATTAATAAGATTATTTCAGATTTGAATTAATAATACTTGTCAAAGATAGAATTAACTTTAATTTGTTTTAAAGTTTGATAGTGTAAAATATTTATTTCCAGAATGAGTTCTATGAGTTAATTATTTTTTATATAAAATGAAAGATAAAGAAAATAAAGAATGGAGGAATCATGAAAGATACAGTGCAGAAGTATGC
>JAGLPW010000165.1 GCA_023137125.1 Candidatus Cloacimonadota bacterium
ATTGTAATTCAACATCAGAATTAATTACTAATTCATCACCTTCAGCAATAGTTATATCACCAGATATAGTATATGGACTAAAAGCAGGTACCCATGTACCGGATAGATTTCCACTAACTGCTGAACCTTCTGTAACGGTTATATAATCAGTGACAGTTGCTTCAGCATATTCACCATCAACTTCAATCCGCAGTGTTACATCGTAAGTACCAGGTGTGGTGTACATATGGAAAGGATTTTCTTCGGTGCTGTCAAAAGTTCCATCACCGTCAAAGTCCCATTCCCAGCTATCGATTCCTGTATTTGGAAGTGAGTTGCTGGTAAACTGAACACCCAGATAGGCAGGACCTTCTGTTACATTACTGGCAAACATTGGCAGTAATCCTGTAAACTCAGTTTTGGTTCCTTGTAATATCTCTTTGGTTGTATTATCCTGTATGAAAGCAATAAATTCACAATGCTCCAATACCCAGTCTGCACCAAAAGTAAATGGTAGAGTGAAGACTTGTGTATTACCGGATGTGAAATCTAATGTAGTCCCAAAGTGATCTGGAACCATTGCTCTGGATACGAAATTGAATTCAGTCATTCCGAACCAAGAATATGGAATCTCAGACTCTGTAACAACAAAGTGTAGAACTAAGTTAGTTCCGGTATACCCTGCCACTTTCTCCACAGTTATACTTGCCTCCATTCCCGTACCTGCACCATCTACTTCAAGATCAATTGTAAATGAAGAATTTATTGCCAAGCGTTGATTAACTCTTGGAAGGTAAGAACTATACATACTACTTGAGCCACTTCCACCCACAACTGCAAGTCCACCATCGAACCATGCTGTGGGGTATCCCGTGATGCCGTAATATGAGTTACGATAGTCTGAAAAAACGGTAGCATAGGGATCACCATTATGGTTTTCAATGATAGCAACCTCATGACCGTTGGCTACCAGATCATCGGCACCCATAGCGGCTCCAGGGCAATATTGACACCAACCACCTGTACCAATTTCAACAATCACCTTATCACGTGGAACCTGTTGCGCAGCAAGCAACGTGAACATAATTACAAGACCAATAATTAAAATTACTTTTTTCATTTTCTCTCTCCTTTTAGTTTTTGTTTTTCTTTCATTACTTTTCTTTCAAAGTTCTCTTTTTTATATAAACACACTTTGATGTACCCCAAACTATTTCATCAGGACCTGTCCTGTGAAATCTCTTTTCTTATTTCATTAAGATCATTTTCTTTGAGGAAGTATAAGAGCCGTTCTTTAATTTATAAAGATAAATCCCTGAAGAAACGGATTTGCCCAAATTGTCGGTTCCGTCCCAGATAATTGAAAATTGATTATTGAGAATTGTATATTGTTGAATTTTCTGTCCCTTCAGATTATAAATTTCAATCACTGCATTTTGTGCATCCTTTGCTGGGATGTTAAAAGAAATTGTAGTGGATGGATTGAAAGGATTGGGAAAATTTTGTAGTTGATAATCAAATTCAGGAATGATTAGTTCATTTCCTATTCCAACCGTATTTTGGCAGATAATTTCAACTTGAGTATTCGGATTGGAAGTTGAATTGTTGGCATTTACACTACTTCCTCCGGAATTTACTGAGTATACAGGTTCTTCAATTGTTGGAGCAATATCTTCAGTAAGGAATTCTATTTCCCCTTCAGTCCCCGAGAATCCATTTTCATCTGTTTTAGTAATGTAAAAATCTCTGTATCCAGCTCCATAGCTTTGTGTAAAACCGGCAAAGGCATATCCGGTATTTGTTTGTTCAACCGACATTGTTCCAATTATTACTTCTCCACCATCGCTGCTGTTACCGCCATAACTTTTCGACCAGATTACATTTCCCAAATTGTCAATTTTGAACAAAATAACATCATTCGAATTACTAAATGAATTAGAAAAACCGGTGATCACAAATTCACCCAATTCATTTTCTACAACAGCCATCCCGTAGTCACTTCCAGTGCCGCCATAAGCCTTTGACCATTCCAATTCTCCTTCCGAATCTGTCTTTACAACTATAATATCGTTTTGTCCGGCACCGTAATCATTTGAATAACCTACGCTTATGAATCCATTATCGGAAGTTTCTTTTGCGCAGTAACCCCAGCTCTTTCCTGTTTCTCCGTAAGTTTTATACCATTGTACATTTCCAGAAGCATCCATTTTATAAAGAAGCATATCTGTGCTGGATAAAGAGTAATTCCCAATTGAACCAGATACAATAAAACCACCGTCTGAGGTTTGTCTGATAAAACGGGTATTTGAAACTAAATTGGTTGGTCCTACGGATTTAGTCCACTCTACGATTCCCAAACTCGATGTTTTCACGATGTAAGAATTTAAACCGTTGCTTGGACTGTAGCTATAGGTGAATCCCGAAAGGATATAACCTCCGTCATCCGTTTGTTGTACACACCATCCGTCATCCCAAGAGCTTCCTCCGATTTTCTTTTTCCATTCCTGATTACCGTTGGCATCTGTCTTTATTAAGAATAAATTACCTATAGTAGAAACATTACTCTCAAATGTTCCAAGGAAAATATATCCACCATCATCAGTACAATATCCGGAACGAAACCAATCTCCATAAGGTCCCCCATAAGTTTTTGACCATTCTAATGCACCTGTAGAATCAATTTTTGCAACATAAGCATCATAACTTCCGGCACCAAATCCTGTTGTCCAACCAGCAATAATAAAGCCATTATCAGGTGTTTGCATAATGCTATTAGCGTAATCTTCTGTACTGCTGCCCAAGGCAATTTGGAAAACATCAAATTCTGCATTCAAGGATGTGAATGAAATAATAATTGTAAAAATTAATAAGATTTTAGCTTTCATAATTTTCTTCCTCTTCATTTTTATATGTCAACTAGACCGGTCGTCTTATAATGTCAAATTGTTTTTTTGCATAAAAAAAACGAGCCGAATTATTCGGCTCGTTTTTAACTAATGTAACTTAACTAAATGAATATTTAATTACTTAGCATTAATCCTGTAATTATCAGGATTTTCAAATTATTTCATCAGGACTTATACGCCACGGCGCACAAGTCCGCCATTATTTAAGGAGGATCATTTTTTTTGAATGGCTGTATGGACCAGCCTTGATCTTGTAGAAATAAATTCCGGATGCTGCCTGTTTACCATTATCATCTTTTCCATTCCATACAACCGAATGTTTACCTGATGAAAGAACTTCATTCACAAGCTGTTTTACTTTCTGACCTTTCAAATTGTAAATGGTCAACTCCGTGTCTTCAGCAATCTCAGCAGTTAAACTAAATGAGATAGTTGTTGTTGGATTGAAAGGATTGGGATAATTCCATGTCTGTATTTTCTGGAGTATCACATTTTCTTCGTCTGCACTAACCTGAATGAGCAGATTATTATAGATCTGTACACCCGTCAGTCCATCTGCGATATAAATATAATTATCCTCTGCATCTACATTCAATGCAAAACAACCACTTCTTTGGTAATGCCCTACATTAACAGGTGCAGAAGGATCTTCAATATCCATCACTTGAACTCCACCCAGAATATAATTTGCTATGTAAGCATAATTTTCTTCTACATGAATTCCTTGTGCAGAATCACCTAATTGGCTATATGAAATTGTTGTTGGTGAATTTGGATCTGAAATATCTATAACTTCCATACCGCCATAAGAATCAGCAATATAAGCATAGTCTCCTTCCACATCGATGTCCCAACAATGACTACTGAAATCTATAAATCTGATAACAACAAATGGACTTAAGGGGTTAGAAATATCAATTATATAGAGACCAAAAGTATCCTGATCTGAAAATGGACCGTAATCGATGATGTAAGCATAATCTCCCTGAACATCCACTGCCTGCACAAAGCAATACTCTTCACCCGGAATAGCTCCGTTAGTCCACCCCAAAACATGAGAAGCAAGATAGGGAGAACTTGGATTTGAAAAATCGATAATTCTCATTCCATCCCACCAACAAGCCACAAATGCCAGGTCTTCTTTAACCGCTAAATCGTATGTCATCACCGGGCACATGTAAAAACCCTCTCTGTATGGATTTGTTGGATCATCTACATTCATTATATTCACAGGATTGGAAGCTCCCATACTTTTGGGAGAATAGATCACATGAGTATTGGCAACAGCAACGCATCCTCCCTGAATATCCGAATACCCAACCTGAACAGGTGAGGAATGGTCTGATACATCGAGTACCCTGAAACCATTACTTCCAACATAAACGTAATCACCAGAAACTGCCATATCTGTAGTGTATCCGGGCATTCCATATCCCCCTACAATTTGCATGGAAGCAGTATCAGAAATATCAAAAGCAATAAATCCATCGACATTGCTTGTTACATAGATATATCCTCCCGCAGTTGCAATATATGTATAATTTGATGCATAGTTACTCACTACATACGGATTTGCATGATCTACAATATTGATAGCAACCAGACCGCATTCATTTCCTGAAATAAAAGCATGATCTTCATAAACAGCAATTTTGTATGGATATCCGGTTACTGTGCAGCCTCCAACTTCAAAAGCATTGAGAGGATCAGTAATATCGTAGATCTTTAAGCCATATCCATATTTTGCAAAATAAGCATAATTTCCAATGATAACAATATCACCTGTTGCACCGGGATATGATGCCTCGATCGTTGGATTTAATGGATCGGAAATATCTACTACTTTCAAACCGGTAACACTATCAACAAGGTAGGCATAATCTCCCAAAACTGCCATATACCAGACATTACTGCCAATATTACAAAATGCTACTTCAAACGGGTTCACCGGATCAGAAACATCTATCACCCTCAAACCATAGCCAACAGTTGCTGCAAAAACGTAATCTCCCGAGGCATAAATACCACCACGCGGGTAGGGTTCGGTGGGACAGCGGCTTAAGAAAACAGGATTATATAGATCAGACAGATCCCAAATCTCAACACCAGAGAAATAAGCAGCCAGATAAAGACGCTCCGTTGCAGCATCATAATAACTTTTATCCACCAAAGATCTGGCACGAACCTCGGATAAAATTACGGGGTTTTCTGGATTACTAACATCAGTTACAAATACTCCGCCACCTGAACCAACAAAAATCAAATCTGATGCTTCATCAGTTGAGATCGAATAGCTGTATCCAAAAGGCCAATTTCCTTCAAAACTCACATTGGTCGAATCATAATCGAGCGGTTCACGTAAGTTGAAATTTTCATAATCAAAGCCAAAATCTTCATTGAAAAGTGTTCCATAAGGGAAGACTTGTAAATTATCATGATTTTCAATTATGCCCGGTTCTGTATGAGCTGCAACTGCTAAAATTAAAATTAACAAGAATAAAAGCTTCTTCATCATTTTCTCCTTCCTTTTACAACTCTATTTTGAATTTTACATAATTATACTATTTATACTGTAATCTATATAGATCGTAATATAGTCCTTCTTTGGCGAGTAGTTCCTGATGGTTTCCTTCTTCCACTATCTCACCTTTATGCAGCACAATTATTCTATCTACATGCTGGATGGTGGAAAGTCGGTGAGCTATGATAATGGAAGTTCTATTTTTCATTAATTTCTGTAGTGCATCTTGAATCAGAATTTCTGTTTCCGTATCGATATTAGCAGTCGCTTCATCCAGAACGAATATTGTGGGATCGTAAGCCAGAACCCGCGCAAAGGCGATGAGTTGGCGTTGACCAACGCTGAAAGTAGCTCCGCGTTCCATCACAGGTTCCATATATTTCTCATGCTGACTATCAATAAAATCATGAACATTTACATATCGAGCTACTTTTTCCATTTCGGCATCCGAAATGGACTCATCGCTGAGTACGATATTATCTTTGATCGTACCGGAAAAGAGGAAAACATCCTGCTGAACAATACCAATATTGCGACGTAGCTCTTTCAGATTATATTCACTTATTTCCTTTCCATCAATGTGAATTTCACCTTTCTGGAAAGGATACAATCCGGATAAAATACTTATGATAGATGTCTTACCCGAACCGGTATGACCAACCAAAGCAACTTTTTCACCCGCCTTCACTTTGAAGGAAATATTTTTGAGTACATCACCATTATCATTATAACGCAGCCACACGTTTTTAAACTCTATCTCACCATTCAGATCATGAGAGATTTCATTCGATTTTTTCAGTCTGTAATCTTCGATATCCTTATCCATCAGGTCGAATATCCGTTCCGAGCCGCTCATGGCAGCCTGCAAAATATTGAATTTTTCACTCAAATGATGGATCGGTTCAAAGAATCTATCCAGGAACCAGAGGAAGACCATGAATACACCCAAGGTTATCTTATCCTGAATGATCTGTCCGCCACCATACCACAAGAGGATGGCTACGGCAATGCGGCGGGTAGAATTGATAGCCGGGCGGAAAAAGGCAAACAGCTTCATCATTTTCATCGAAGCTGTAAAATATTCACCGTTAATAGTTTTGAATTCATCAACTTTTCGATTATATTGATTGAATAACTGGATGATCTTGAAACCGGAAATATCTTCGGAAAGAGTTGCGTTTATATTAGCCAGTTTCCTGCGCACAACCCGATAAAGCTTACGGCTACGATTGATGAAAACTGTAAATAGAACTACTGTAATTGGTAAAATAGCAAAAGATACAAGTGCCAGTTTCCAATCATAGAGCAGCATTGCAATCATAATTCCAACAAGTACAAACATTTCCTGGATAAGTTGGATAAGACCGTTTCCCAGCATTTCATTCAGCGTTCCGATATCATTTGTTACGCGCGTAACAAGTCTTCCAATCGGGTTTTTATCGAAGAAAGAAAGCGGCATTCTTTCCAGTTTATAAAACAGATCACGCCGTAGATCATACATCGCTTTCTGAGCCGCAATATTTACAAAATAGACCTGGAAATAGGTGAAAAATAATTGCAGAGTGATAACCACAAAGAATAAAATTCCATAATAGGTGAGTTTATCAAAATCTCTTTTTCTTAAGGTTTTCATTTGTTCTCTGCTCAAATTACCGGCATCTTTCAATTCGGTTAAAGTAGAATTTAAAACAACTAATTCTTCATCTGAAACTTCTATATAATCAATATTCGAAAGCATATTTCGGACTTCTTCAGTATTATTTAAAATTGCGATTTTTTGTAATATCTTTCCCGATTCTTTTAGATTTTCAATTCTTTGTTTGGGAATAAAATTTATCTTCTTGTTGGGAAAGAAGAGATATCCTTTTCCGGCAAATTCATACTGCTTGAATTTAATTCTGGGATATTCAGCAGAAAACTCATCAGCTTCTATTGGGCTGTCAAATTCAATTATATTGTTATTCGAGAGGATCACTCTATCCACTGCACGTTGCGTTATCACCGGGCTTAAAAGATTCGTTGCTGTGATGAGCAACAGCAATACAAATGAAATTGAGACCAAAAGTTTATATGGTTTCAAATATTTAATGAGTCTGGAGAACAGGACTTTATCGTAGATCTTGCCTTGAATCTGATCTTCAGCTAAACCTTTATCCAGTCTACTCATTCTGATAATTTCTCTTCAATCTGTTGTTTTTCATAGATATCGGCATATATCCCATTTTGGGTTAGAAGCTGTTTATGGTTGCCCTCTTCTTCAATTTTTCCTTCATTCAATACAATTATTTT
>JAGLPW010000166.1 GCA_023137125.1 Candidatus Cloacimonadota bacterium
AGAATTAGGATATTAGGATCTGTAAGCAGTGCCCGGGAAATTGCCAATCGCTGTTTTTGCCCACCGGACAGCGTTACGCCTCTTTCTCCTATCACTGTATCAAAGCCATTTTCAAATTCTATTATTGAGCTGTGAACCTGTGCTTTCTTTGTAACCTCTTCGATCTCTTCACGAGTCGCTTTATTTTTTCCTAAACTTATGTTATTGGCAACCGTATCGGAGAACAGGAAAATTTCCTGTGGAACCATTACCAGGTTGGAACGTAAAGTCTCCAGCGGAACTTTATAAATCTCATTATCATCAAAAAATATCGAATTTGCAGGTGGATTATAAACTCTTGAAAGTAGATCGATAATAGTTGTTTTTCCACATCCGGTTCTACCAACAATTGCCAGTGTTTTGCCTGCTTCTATCTCAAAGGAAATTCCATCAAAGATCATCGAAGTTTCTGGTGCATAGCTGAATTCCAAATTCTTAAAAGAGATCTTCCCCCTCAAAGCAGAAATACTTTCATCAATATCTTTATCAACTATTTCGGGATCAACACCTAAAATAGAATTTAACCTCTTAAGTGATGCTGTTCCTCTTTGGAACAAATTCACGATCCAGCCGATGGCGATCATAGGCCAGACAAGCATTCCCAAATATTGGAAGAAAGCTACAAATTCTCCAATCGAAATATCATGCAGAATTGCAGCTTGTCCGCCAAAAATAAGTACAATTCCCATACAGGCATTTATCAATAGGAACATGGCAGGATGGAACAGTGCAAATATTTTAACCAAACCGATATTTTCATCCATATAATCCCGGGCTGATTCAGACATTTTTTCCAGTTCCGCCTCTTCCTGAACAAAAGCTTTTACAACCCGAATACCGGAAATACTTTCCTGAACAATCCCGGACATACTTGCAAATGTCTTTTGAACTTTGCGGAATCTTGCATGGATCTTCTTTCCAAAATACATGATGATAATAGTAAGAAACGGTGTCGGCAATATGGCGAGGAGTGTTAGTTTCAGGCTGATATCCACCATAAAAAAGAGCGAAGCAACAGCTATCACGATAATATCCGCTCCAATCACAAATCCAAATGCCAACAGCATTCGAATAGCATTCATATCGTTAGTGGCATAAGCCATCAGATCACCTGTTTTGGTTTTATTATAAAAATTTGCAGATAACTTCATCAGATGATCGTAATACATCTGACGCAAATCACGATCCATGCTCCAGGCTGTTCCAATAAATGCTAATCGCCAAAAATAGCGTAAAATGGTTATAAATAGAGTAATTCCTATAATTAAAAGAGAAGCATTCACCAGCATCTGGCGTGTGAATCCTGTTTTACTGAGGTTATCTATTGCTTGCTGCATGATCTTTATCGTATAAAGTTGCCCAGCATCAATAACAACAATAAGGATGATACCAAAGATCAATTTGTAAATATTTTTTTTTACAAACGGCATTACTTTTTCAAAAGTTTTCATTTATTGTAGCTCACGGATTTCACGGATGTCGATTCTTTTAGCATTATTATCCTAAATTTATTTTTGATTTTATTTCTTCCCAAGTAACATCTTCGAACTTCTTTTCAATCAATAATAACCTTTTTTCACTATACCATTTATCCATTTTACTTCCTACAGCAAATGAAGCATCTTGTTTTAGTTTCTCAAAGTTATGATGAATTAATATGATTGTATTATATTCACATTCATAATACCAATCAAGTATTCGTAGATTTATTCCTTTATCTTTAAACCCATACCCAGAAATTATTAAAAAATTGTCTTCATTTAGTTTCTGTTTAAAGAAGCACATCATGTCTGAAGCTATTCCATAATTATATGCTTTTAATTTATTTTCTGTTCCAATAAGAATTTCTGATCGATTATCAATTGGATGTTGAATAGAGCCTTTATTATCTTTTGGGTCATAACCAACTTTAATATCATATTTTGCAATATAATCACCACTCCAATCTTTGCCTTCTTCTCTATATCTTTTCCAATCGATAGAACCATGAAGTTTTATCAGATTAACTCTTTTCTGATTATTAAGAAGATTTGAATCATATATTTCAAAATCTCCATTCCTTTTTGAGAATCCATCATAAAATTCTAAACCATTTTTCTTAAAATATGTTTCCAGCAGCACGTCATGATTTAGTGTAAAAAAATTAATTTCCTCAAATTCTGTATCATCATGGATTTCTTTAAAAAATGTTAAATATGAAGTATCTTCGGAAGATCTATATAATATTTTAGCAACTAAATTTTCTATATATGTTTTTGTTTCAGATACTAAATCTTGAAATTTAAAATCAGGAAACAGGGTATTGGATGACTCTAATATTAACTCTCCATGAGTATTGATATCTTTCAAATAATTTTGTACAAATATATTTTTCTGATTACCGAATATCTCATCATCTAGTTGACTGACGATAAAGTACAAATCTTCATAATTTGTTTCATATTCATAATCAATGGATTTAAAATAGTCATAGTTCTCTTTTTTTAATATTTCTAAAAAATTAATAATTCTTTTTACGTTTTCATCTTCTTTAAGTCCATATAAAGGTGGCATAAAATAATATTCAGAATCTGTGTGTCTTGCAATACCTTCACCTGAAAATATGATTTTAGATATTTCAGACACATTTTTCAAACCTGCTTTAATTGAGATTCCTGAACCTAATATAAATGATAATTTCATCTGAATTTTAATTGATACGGTTAAGAACCATATTTATTAATGTAAAGCAATGCACATTCTTTTGCCATTGTGCGAATCTTGCCTATGTAAGCAGCTCGTTCCGTTACACTAATAACACCACGGGCATCAAGTAGGTTGAACGTGTGAGAACATTTGAGTAGGTAATCATAAGCTGGATAAACCAGCTTTTCCCCAATCAGAAACTCAAACTGTTTTTCATGATCTTTGAAAACCGAAAACAGCGATTTCACATCTGCCAATTTAAAATTATATTCGGAATATTCAACTTCTTTATCAAAGAACATCTCACCATATTTTGTTGTGTCGTTCCATTTCAGATCTTTGAAATCATCCACTTCCTGGATGTACATTGCCAAACGCTCTAAGCCGTAAGTTAGTTCCACGCTGATAGGGAAAACTTCAATACCTCCAACTTGTTGAAAATATGTAAATTGGGAAATTTCCATACCGTCCAGCCAAACTTCCCAGCCAAGTCCCCAAGCTCCAAGAGTTGGTGATTCCCAATCATCTTCCACAAAGCGAATATCGTGCTTCTTAGTTTCAATTCCTATTGCCTGCAAACTTTTTAAATAAAGTGTTTGAATATCCTTTGGTGATGGTTTTATTATTACCTGAAATTGATAATAATGCTGGTATCTATTTGGATTTTCTCCATATCTACCATCTTTAGGACGACGGCAAGGTTGCGCATAAGCTATTGAAACCGGTTTTTTGCCTAAAGTTCCAAAAAAAGTTGCGGGATGAAAAGTTCCAGCTCCCATATTATCATCATAAGGTTGCAGAATATTGCATCCGTTTTCTGCCCAGAAATGCTGTAATTTTAAAATTATATCCTGAAAATTCACATTCACTCCATTTTATAAACAATTAAATGAAATTTTTCTCATAGTCTTTTCAAACGTCAAGTTGATTTTCATAAAATCACCAAAATTAGTATCTTATCAGATACCTATCTATTTCCCACTGAGAAACCTGAATGCTGTATTCATCCCACTCTTTTTTCTTTACTTCCAGATATTTCCAAAAAGTGTCATCTCCCAGTGCTTCTTTAATGAGTTTGTCTTCTTTCATAAAGTGTAGAGAATCAGAGAGATTAGAAGGAATGGTTTTGATATTCATCTCTTTTAATTTCTCATCACTGAAAAGATATAGGTCTTCTTCTAATGGCTTTGCCAATTGAATATTTGCTTTGATCCCCTCTAGGCCTGTTTTAAGCATTACTGCAAAAGCCAAATAGATATTGCAACTGGGATCTGAGCTGCGAATTTCTACTCGAATAGCATTAGGATTACCCTTAAATGAACTTGGAACTCGAATAAGTGCTGAACGATTTGTTCTTCCCCAACAAATATAAACAGGTGCTTCATAACCGGGAACCAACCTTTTGTAAGAATTAACAGTTGGTGATAAAATTGCACACATGCTCCTAATGTGTTTCAGCTGACCTGCAATAAAACTATGGGCCAATGGTGAGAGTTTATAGTTATCCGCCTCATTATAGAATGCGTTTACTCCGGTTTTAATACTAAATAAACTTTGATGAACATGCATTCCGGAACCATTTTCATTGGCAATGGGTTTGGGCATAAAGGTTGCATGAAGACCATGTTTCTGGGCTATCGCCTTCACCACAAAGCGTAAAGTTGTGGCATTATCTGCTGTTGTTAGTGCCTCACCGTATTTAAAAGATATCTCATGCTGTCCAATTGCAACTTCATGGTGGGTTGTTTCGATCTCTATCCCAAATTGTTCGGCAGCTACTGTCATTTCACGGCGAACCTCATAAGCTTCATCGGTTGTTAGATCAAAATAACCGGCTTTGTCATTTGGAAGAGGAGAAAGACCATTATCAGATTTAAAAAGAAAGAACTCCATTTCCGGACCTGTATTAAATTTGTAACCCATTTCTGCAGCTTCTGCTAATGCCTTTTTCAGGATGAAACGGGGATCTCCTTCAAATGGTTCATCATTGGGAGTATAAATATCACAGATCAACCGGGCAGTATTTCCATATTCAGATCTCAACCAGGGAATTACTGCATATGTATTTTTATCCGGTTTCAGATACATATCACTTTCGCAGATCCTGGCAAATCCCTCTATTGATGAACCATCAAACCAGACTCCATTTTCCAATGCATCCTTCAATTGACGACTCGGAATTGTTAGACTCTTCACAATCCCGTAAAGGTCAGAAAATTGTAATTGAATGAATTTAACCTTATCGGTTTTTACTCTTTCTAAAATGGATTTCATAATATTTTCCTCCAAATTCTTGTGCATTTTTTAAACTATGTAACTTAATTTGATTTCTATTTTTCAAAATGCTGTATAGTCAAGTGGAATTTTCCTGCTCTCCTGTTTTTGTGAATTTACCAAGTTAAAAAAGCTTGTCAGATTTAACTCTCTCAAAAATCATCGGAGCAATTAATAAAGTAATGTACCTAAGGAGATCAATATGAGTTTTACTGACAAAAAGATAGTTAAGAAACCCAGAAGACATTTTGCAGAAAACTTCGATGTGACAAAATGGGAAAATGTAGAGATCGAAATGAAAAAATTGGATGAAGAAAAGATAACTTCTCCTTATGAACTTATTAATTTCATGGAGAAAATAGGTGAACTTTCCGATATACTTTCCGAAGAAATGGCCTGGCGATATATTAACATGACGCGCTTTGCAGATAACGAAGAATATTCAAAAAAATTCAACGAGTTTTATGCAGGAGTTATTGCCAAAACCAAACCTTACGATTTTAAATTTAATCA
>JAGLPW010000167.1 GCA_023137125.1 Candidatus Cloacimonadota bacterium
GAATATGCACATTTGAATATGATAATTGCAAATGCTATTGAATTATATCGTGAGGAGAATATCCCACTTCAAGTTAAAGAGCAGGAATTGGCCACCAAATATGGCTCAATCTTCTCAAAGTTAACCGTAACTTATAAGGGTGAAGAGAAAACAATGTCTCAGCTTGCACCATTTTTAAAAGATCAAGATAGAGAAGTTCGCAGGGAAGTTTGGAATCTTCGTATGGAAAAAATGATGGAGAAACACGAAGACTTCAATAAGCTTTTTGATGAAATGAAAAAACTCAGAATTCAACAGGCAAAAAATGCCGGATTCGATAATTATCGTGATTTTATGCACCAGGCAAAAGGACGTTTTTCCTACTCACCTCAAGATATTATGAAGTTCCATGATGCTGTAGAAAAAGAGGTTGTTCCATTTTTAAAGGAGTTCACTAAAGAACGGAAAAACATATTGAAAATTGATTCTGTAAAGCCATGGGATACATCTGTGGATCTGGATGGAAAAATTCTTAAACCATTTAAGGAAATCGATGAATTCATCGATAAGGGAATTGATATTTTACACACTATAAAACCGGAATTTGGAGAAAGACTTAATATGATGAAGAATTCCGAATTTCTAGATCTTGAGAATAGAAAAGGAAAAGCACCCGGAGGTTATAATTATCCACTTCAAGAAACCGGTGCTCCCTTTATTTTTATGAATGCAGTTGGGTTACACAGAAATGTTGTTACGTTGCTTCATGAGGCCGGACACGCAATGCATACTTTTGCTATGAAAAATATCAAACTTGACCCGTATAAAAACACACCAAGTGAAGTTGCAGAACTCGCTTCCATGACTATGGAATTCCTTTCTATGGATCATTGGGATAAATATTATAGTGATGCAAACGATCTGAAAAAAGCAAAACGCGACCAGTTTAAAGATGCACTCGGCTTCCTGCCCTGGTGCATGATAGTCGATGCTTTCCAGCACTGGATATATCTTAACCCACAGCACACAATGGAAGAACGGGAAGAATATTTCCTCTCACTTCTAAAAAGATATGATACCGGTATAGACTGGACTGACGTAGAAAAATTCAAGAAGATACTCTGGCTTTTCCAACTTCATATTTTCGAAGTTCCATTCTATTACATTGAATATGGAATGAGCCAGCTTGGAGCACTTTCTGTTTATAGAAATTACAAGAAATTTGGAAAAGAAAAAGCTCTGGAAAAATATGAAGATTTCCTTAAACTCGGTTACACAGTTCCAGTAGATAAACTTTACGAAGCTGCAGGAATTAAATTTGATTTTTCTGCCAAATATGTAAAAGAACTGGTCGATTTTGTTAAGGAAGAACTGGCTGCAATCAATTAAGCTATAAGGAGCTTAAATGAATTCAAAAATTACTTTAAAACGTTTGATCTTTACTTGGCTATTAATTACATTTTCTATCTGTTTATTTGCAGGTGAACCATATGTGCTCATGGTTTCGTTTGATGGTTTCAGGTTTGATTATGACACAAAAACAGAAACACCAAATCTCGATTTTATGCGAGATAACGGTGTAAAAGCAGAATCTATCCAACCGGTTTTCCCATCTAAAACATTTCCTAATCATTATGCACTGGCAACCGGAGCTTATGCAGCAACCAACATGATAACCGCAAATAAATTTTATGATAATGAATTTAAGGAAGTATACCAAATTGCTGATAAATCTAAAGTTCTAGATGCTAAATGGTATAGAGCAGAGCCAATTTGGGTTACAGCAGAACGGCAAAATGTGATAGCCGCTTCCTATTTTTGGGTAGGATCAGAAGCACCAATAAAAGGATATTTACCTACAATTGTAAAAGCTTACGATCATAATTTTCCTTACATAACTCGTGTAGATTCTGTGATGACCTGGCTGCAATTACCGGAAGAAAAAAGACCGCATCTAGTTATGCTGTATTTTGATGAACCTGATTCTGATGGTCATAAATATGGACCCGAAAATCCTGATCTCATCCCAACCATAAAATATATGGATGACATTTGGGGATACATTCTGGAGGGAATTAACAAACTGGATATTGCAGATGAGATCAATCTGGTTCTGGTCAGCGATCATGGAATGACTACTATAAGTCAGAATAAAATTATTTATTTAGATGATCATGTTCCCGATATGGATGCACTCTCCAGTTATGGTGGTGGACCTGTTTTGCAAGTCCATTTAAAAGAAGAAAATGAAACTTTGATCGACCAAATGGATAAGCAGTTAAAGAACGTTGAACATCTGGCTGCTTACAAGCGTGATGAAGTTCCGGAGAGATATCATTTTGTTAACAGGAATACCGGTGAATTTGTATTAGTTGCTGATGAGGGCTGGCTGATCTTAACAAAAGCGGAAGAATACAAATCTAACGGTACTCATGGCTACGATCCTGAAGTAAAAAATATGCATGGAATTTTTTATGCAATGGGACCACGTATAAAATCTAATTATAAGATCGGAACATTTGAGAATATTCATGTTTATCCATTGATCTGTGAGTTACTGGGAATAAAACCTTATGCAGATGCTCCCGATGCACCGCAAGGCAGATTGGAAGTTCTGGAAGAAATATTAGTAAAATGATTATTTAGAGAAAGTTCCCGATTCGGGAACTTTCTGCTTGACTTTAAATCAATTCAAATTAATTTATCTCTGTGAGTAAAAAAAATGCGTATAATTGCCAGAAAGACATTAGTTGAATTTGGGAAGAAATATCCTGAAGCTAAAGGTCAACTTGATGCTTGGTACGTATTTGTGAATAACGTGAAGTGGAATAAGTTTGCTGATGTAATAAAGTTTTCTAATACAGCTGATCTTATTCAAAAACATACTGTGATTTTTAATATTAAGGGCAATCAGTATAGATTGGAAGTGAAAATATATTTCACAATGCAAACGATTTATGTAATTTGGTTTGGCACACATAAAGAATATGATGAAAGAAATAAGGAGAGAAAATAATGTTCAAATTAATTAAAAGTGAAAAACAATATGAAGAATATCTTAATATTGCAGAAACTTTGCTTGATATTGATTCTGAACCTGGGTCTAAAGAAGGTGATGAGCTTGAATTGCTTACTCTTCTTATCGAGAAATATGAGGATGAGCATTACCCAATTGATTTTCCTGATCCAATCGAAGCAATTAAATTTCGAATGGAACATCAGGGCATCACTCAAAAAGAATTGGCTTTATACATTGGTAGCCCAAGTAAAGTATCAGAAGTTTTAAACCGAAAAAGACCTCTAACCTTAAAGATGATTCGAGCACTAAATACACATCTAAAAATACCTGCTGAAATCCTATTAGGCAAAGAAGGTGAAACAATACCAACTAGTTTTAATGATATTGATTGGAATGAATTTCCAATAATCGAAATGTTTAATAAAAACTATTTCCCTGATTTTATAGATACAAAGTATAGGGCAAAAGTTCTAGTAGAAGAATTAGTGCGTCCATTACTTGAACTTACAAAACCCTATCTTGAGATGATACCTTTGAATAAACAACATATCAGAAGTGGTTCTGAAGCTGACCCGTATGCACTTTTGGCTTGGCATGCAAAAGCATTAGTAAAAGCAGTTACAAATCCTTTGGATACAAAATTTAAAACAGACTTAATCAATAAAAAATTTTTTGATGATTTATTAAGTTTAAGCAGAAACGTAAACGGACCCAAACTTGCACAAAATTTTTTGGAAGGTTATGGTATTCATTTAATTATTGAGCCTAAATTGAAACATACGCATATAGATGGATCAGTCTTCTGGAATAAATCTGAAAATCCTGTAATAATTATGACTCTACGTCATAATAGATTAGATAATTTCTGGTTTACTTTACTTCATGAAATCGGACATTTGCAATTGCATCTTGCCCATGATGATTATGATAATTTTGTTGATGATCTTCAATATTTTGGTGATTTAGATAATTTAGAAAAGGAAGCAGATAAATTTGCCAGTGAAGCTTTAATCCCTCCACATTATTGGAAGAATGATTTATTAACAGATTATAACACAGAAGAAATTATTTCTTTGGCTGAATCCATTGGTGTTCACACGGCAATCGTTGCAGGTAGAATTCGTTGGGAGAAGAAAGATTATCGAATCCTCTCAAGACTTATTGGAAGTGGAGAAGTAAAAACCCAATTTCCTCTTGAATTTCCAAATTAAAGTATAAGCATTGAATACATTTACAATTCAAGAATTCATAGAAATTTCAAGAGATCTGCCCATAATTGATGTGCGTGCTCCTGCGGAATTTGGTGACGGGCATATATCTGGTGCAATAAATATACCCATATTCTCTAATGAAGAACGTGCTGTTGTTGGCACAAAATACAAACAGGAAAGCCGTGATACAGCTATTGCAAAAGCATTGGAATATATTGCAGCAAAAACAGATCATTACCTTGATGAATTACAGAAATTAGTAACGTCGCAGGAAATTTGCGTTTATTGCTGGCGTGGTGGATTTCGCAGCGAAGGGATGGGACATCTCTTCCAAACTACTGGAAAAAAAGTTTACCGCCTGCAAGGTGGATATAAAGCATATCGCAATTATGTACTTGATTCCTTTAACACAAAATATAAACTCATTGTTCTTGGAGGAATGACGGGAAGCGGGAAAACTGAGATCCTGGAACAAATTGAAAAAACGAATGAGCAAATGCTTGATCTGGAAGGAATAGCTAATCACAAAGGCTCTGCCTTCGGAGCACTTGGGCAGGATGACCAACCTACAACACAGCAGTTTGAAAATGATCTTGCAACACAATTAAATATATTTGACCCTCAGAAAAATATTTGGCTGGAAGATGAAAGCAGAATGATTGGAAGAGTGAAAATTCCTGATGATCTATTCTCACAAATTAGAACTACGACCGTCATCAAGATTGAGGTTTCTAAAGACAATCGCATTAACCGGCTGATAAAGGATTATGCTAATTTCAGCAAAGATGAACTGATAAATTCTATTAATAATATCTCCCGCAGATTGGGCGGATTAAATACTAAGCTGGCAATAGGGGCAATAGAGGAGGAAGATTATTATAAAGCCACTGACATCATCTTAGATTATTATGATAAAACCTATACTTACGGACTTTCAAAACGAGAAGGACAGACTGTTCTTCCCTTACAACTTATTGGAGATAACCAAAAACTAAATGCAGAGAAAGTGATTGGGTTTGTGAAAGAAAAATTTGACAAATGAATTCCGATAAAGCTTCAGCTATGTGAAATTGGAAGGGAAATCGGATTTTTCGAAGGTACATATTTTAAAGCGAAGATATAAAGATATTTAACTGCGAGTTTCGCAGGTGAATTTGATCATTTTAGGAGGAAGATGATGATTACTCTAAAGAACTCAATTGAAATAAATGCTAGTGCAGATAAGGTCTTTAAGCAACTGGTCAAAAATCTCAGTAACGGGGAATCCTATAAATTGTGGCATCCGGAACACGTAGATCTCCGTTGGATAAAGGATGAGCCGGTTCAAGAGGGTTCAATATTGTATGCCGAGGAGTATCTCGATGGAAATTTACATAAATTGAAATTACGGATTACAAAGATCGTACCTAATAGGTTAATTGCCCTTGCACCATTATTTCCGTTGTCTATCATCGCTACCGGCAATTCTTTTAGAACAATATCTAAAGGAGAAAATCGATGCGTTTTTTCCACTGAAGGGCATATTAGATTTCCTTTGTGGTTATTCAAAAAGGTTCACAAAAGTCATGCAGGCAAGCTTGTCGCATCTGAAAAACATATGAAGGAAGAAGCTGAGAATATTAAAAAAGCAGTGGAAGCGGAAATGACCATATAGGAATATAACTCTGAATGATTAAAGATACCTTTTATATATCTGATTTGGATATGACCCTTCTAAATTCGGAAGCTGAATTATCTCCTTTTGCAAAATTGAATATTAATAATTTTATAAAGAATGGAGTTAATTTCACAATTGCTTCCGCAAGAAGCGTAAAATCAATTCAGCCGATATTTGAAGGTGTTGATCTGCAATTACCAGTAATCGAATTTAATGGAGCATTTATTTCTGACCTTAAGACAGGTAATCATAGAGTAATAAATGCTCTTGATCAATCTGCGTTAAATGATATTCGAAATACACTTTCTAAATACAAGCAAAATTATTTTCTTTCAACATATAATGGTAAGGACGATAAACTCTATTATTCCAAGACAACTAATTCAGGTGAAAACTGGTATGTTGAAGATAGAACCATTAAAAAGGATCCTCGCCTTTGTAAAATCGAAAATATTAATCTCTATTTCAAAGAAGAAGTTGTTTGCATTACTATCATTGATGTAAAAGAAAACATTGAACCAATTATTGATGAGATCTCTTCAAATAATGCAAATATAGAAATTCATTTTCAAGAAAATCCATACTCTCCCGGTTGGTTTTGGCTCACCGTTCACAGCAATATAGCAACTAAAGATAAGGCGATAGAAAGCTTACTGAAACAGTACAATATGATCGATGCAAATGTAACTGCTTTTGGCGATAATACAAACGATATTAAGATGCTTAAATATGCATCTAAAGCTGTAGCTGTAGAAAATGCTTGTATCGAATTAAAAGAGGTTGCAGATGATATTATCGGCAATAATGACGATGACAGCGTTATTAAATATATAGCAAAAGAGTGTAATTTGGAATTAATAGATGTTTGAAAATAGATATTGAAGAGATAACTTAGCAATAAATTGGATGGTGTCATATGAAAAAAATTGAAACATTAATCATCAAAAGCTTTTTTTGGATTCTCATTCCATGCATATTCTTTTTCCTTTTTTGGTGGGTTTCTTCTTCTTTGACAATTTATAATATAATTCCTGTTTCTGAAAATCAAATTGCTTTTTCTGCACTTACCGGTTTATTTATTGGAATCTGTTTGGTTTTGTTTACTAATAAAATTTTACTCTTCAGATTTTATAGCATTCGATATTTTTTTTTAATTCCAATCTATCTTTTTTGTTCTACAATTTCTTTTGGGATCATGATGGGTTTCCCTCTCGGAAACATAATTTTGGGAGTGATTGCAGGATTTTATATTGGTAGAAGAATAAAATATACTAAATTTAATCCTCAAAGTATTTTTAGGAAGACAAGCATTTTTACTGCATTTGTTTCCGGATGTTGGGTATTGCTAATTTCTATTTTGGCAGTTGGTGATGGTAAAGTATTATTGTTTTTAACATCGAATTCTCAATTAACGGAAAAGATGATAATTGGGCCGATCGGAATTACATTAGTAATATTAGTCAGTTTAATCTTCGGAGTATTTCAATTTTATTTGACACGTTTTGCATGTAGATTTTCATTTAAAATATAAATGGCATATGCGTGTGTTTTTAACAAGTGCATCAACTCGGAGGTACTGTTGAATGAAAATTTATATTGCTCTTTTGAGGGGAATAAACGTTGGTGGGCATAATCTGCTACCTATGAAAGAGTTGGTTACACTTCTTGAAAACCTTGGTTCAAGCTGTGTTAAGACTTACATACAAAGTGGTAATGCAGTTTTCCAGAATAAAACAGTGGATTCAGTTAGCCTAACAAATAGAATTAGTGCAGCGATCAAAGAAAACCACGGTTTTGAACCTCGAGTATTACTTCTTAATTTAGATGAATTAGAGAATGCTATTGTGTTAAATCCATTTCCTGAAGCTGAAGTTGAACCTAAAACTATGCATATTTATTTTTTAGATTCTGTACCGAAAAATCCAGATTTGGATTTGCTAGAAAGCATCAAGCGAGATAACGAACGATTTAAGCTTATAGACAAGCTTTTCTATCTACATTCACCTGATGGTATAGGACGATCTAAACTTGCTGCACGAGTTGAAAAATTGCTAGGTGTTTCCATGACAGCTCGAAACTGGCAATCTGTCTGTAAATTTTTAGATATGGCAAAACAATGTGACTGACAACACCCAACAAATTTCTAGAACCCGATGATCTCTATCGCTTAGCTCAGTCTAGATGAAGGAGAAACAATGTTCAAAAATATTAATACTCTTGCAGTTTATGTCTCAGACAAAGAAAAAGCAAAGAAGTTTTACACAGACATACTTGGTTTTGAAGTATCTGCAGATCTGGGTCCAAATTTGTGTTTTTTAAAGTCCGGGAATGGAAAGATCAATATTTACTTAGAAGGTGGAATGAAGCAAACTACCAATGACAATCAAACATGCCGTCTCAGTTTCTTTCTCCAGGCAGAGGAGACTGCAAACAAAACATTTGAATCTCTGAAAAATGCCGGTGTAACACTTCTCCAGGAACAACCTGAAAAGGTAGATGATAATATTGCCTGTTTTCAGTTTCTTGATCCGGATGGCAATATTATCGAAGTTGAAGGAAGAATATCATGATAAAAATAAGAATCTTTTCTGCTGCTACTATCATTATGTTGGTCATTTTAACTATGACCATGATTGTTTCTGCTGACGAACCTCCTCGTTCACCATGGAAAACGATGACCAAATCACCCGATGGATCAAAATGTGTTATTTCAGACCCGGAGACGAACATAACTACCGTCTATGAGATTGATGATAAAACAGGCAATAAGCTGCCTCTTTGGTCGATAGTTGGCTGGTTTAGAGTAACTCACATATCGAACGACGGAGAACATCTCGTAATTGGATACGACGGCATGAATCTTCTGCCATTCAATTACTGGAGCAATGAACCCATGTTGTACTTTATTCATAAAGGAGAACTTATAAAACATGTTACTTTAGATCAATTGATCAAGGATCCATCGAAAATGACAAAAGCTGTATCACATTACGCATGGGGCAATTACGTCGGGTTCGACGATAAAGGACATTTTGTTGTAGAAACCTGTGAAGGAAAGCGAGTGTTTGACCCAAAAACAGGAGAACATGCAAAGACAAAATAAGGAAAAACAATAATTATGGATATGAAAATGAAGAAAATATTGATACCTCTTCCATCTTATGGGTTTGACCCAACCGAAGTAGCTATTCCATGGAAGTTAATTTCTGAACAAGGTATGAAAATTGTATTTATAACACCAGAAGGTAAAAAAGCATCTGCCGATATCCGCATGCTAATGGGTAAGAATTTAGGAATTTGGAAATCAGTTTTACGGGCAGGACAAGATGCTGTGGATGCATATCATAAAATGGAGAAAACCGACTCGTTTTGTAATCCTCATAAATATATCGATGTTTATGTAGAAGATTTTGATGCGATCCTTTTGCCCGGAGGACACGATAAAGGAGTTAAAGAATATCTGGAATCAGAAGTATTGCAGCAGCATGTTGTTGATTTTTTTGTTGCTCAAAAACCGGTCGGTGCCATTTGTCACGGAGTTGTATTAGCGGCGCGAAGTATTAATCCTGATACCCAAAAATCGGTTATTCATAACTACAAAACAACATCATTACTGAAATCGCAAGAATTACTGGCATATAATCTAACCAGGTTATGGCTGAAGGATTATTATCTTACATATCCGGAAGTTACAGTTGAAGACGAAGTTAAGTCTGTTTTATCTGACAGTAATAATTTTCTTAAAGGTCCCACTCCTTTTTTAAGAGATAGCTATAATCATTTAAAAAGAGGTTTTGTTGTAAGAGATAGAAATTATTTATCTGCACGATGGCCGGGTGATGCATACAATTTCTCTCTTGAGTTTATTAAAATGGTTCAAGATGTGAAAAATTAACCGTTCTCTCATTTGCTAAAGAAGTAATAAATTGTGAAATCTTTTTCATTTGACATTGAAAATTTATTTTGTGGTATTGACTTAGTATTTGAATAAAGGAAAAAATAATGTTAAGTATATTAAATGAGGTGTAGTAATGTATATTCCAAAATACCATTTTTCGTTTGATAAATTTATTGAGAATAATCTAAATGACGAAAACATCTCCATTCCTAAAATGATTGATGCTTGTTATAAAGAAATTGATAGAATTGATCGAATTCCAAAAAACAAAATGCATAAAGATGAATGGGATTCTCTTGTTAACTATCATACATTATTAAACGGGTTACCTTATTTTCTCAGAAATGGTGTGACTTCAAATGGAGAAGAAATTGAACAAAAATATCGAAAAATACAAAACTCTCTTTCTAAAAAGTCCAAATAAATTTCAGCTATAATTTATTCTTTCCTCACATTAATCTAACAAGCTTATGTAAAAAATCAAACTCGCTGTAGGATCTGCTCTATTTCATAGAACATTTCATCAGGAGAAAGTGCTGCCAAAGCATCTGCATCATTAACTCCCCAGGCTACAGATCCACAGGAAATACCTATTTTTTTTGAAGCTTGAATATCACGTAGTTCATCACCAATATAGATCGCATCTTCTTTGTCTATTCCACTCATCCTCAACACTTTTTTCAGTTTAGATTCCTTACCGAAAAGAGAAACACCTGCCACAAAATGATCATTCAAAGAAAACAGATTCTCACCTAGAACCTTATGAATATTGTCTTTAGAATTTGTGCTGACTATGGCAATTTTATAGCCCTTTGCTTTTAGCTCATGGAACATACTTGCAATCCCATCAAACAACTTGATCTCTTCGATCTGTTCACTCATCATATTACGCATGAACGTTGAAATCTTTGGTAATTTATAAAGTGGGATCTTTAAGTGTTTCAGAAAACTTGCAGCATCCAATTTGCGAATTTCCGCTAGCTCATCTTTTTCAAATCTATTCAAATTAAATTTCTCTGCAACCACATCCATAGTTTTGACAAACCATGGGAAAGAATCCGCCAGAGTCCCATCGAAATCAAATATTATCAGTTTATATTTCATAAATTTTCCTATTGGGAATGAAAAGCAATTTTTGATGATTTAGTGTCAATGTTTTTAGCCAGTAACTTTATTTGTAAGCCACGAAGAACGCTAAGATGCACGAAAAAAATTTCTGAAAAATCCCCTCTCAAGACGCCGTACTGAGCTTGTCGAAGTAGGGGTACGGCTTTAGCAGTGGGGTGTGTTTTATTACCCCTCCCAGAAGCACTTAAAAAATAAATTGACAAACCAGAGACTATTCGGTAATTAGGTAATCATCTAAATAAGGAAAAAATATGGTTAGTGATAAAGTATTCAAAGCTCTTTCGGATGCAAATAGACGAAAGATAATTGATCTATTAAAAAAGAATGAGATGACTGCCGGTGAGATTGCAGAACAATTTAATGTTTCCAAACCAACTATCAGCGAGCACTTGAAAACATTAAGGAACGCCGACCTTATCCAATCTGAAAAGAATGGACAGTTCATTACATATTTCCTGAACACAAGTGTATTGGAAGATTTTTTATCACATATTATAAATATTTTTGGAAAAAAGGAGAGTAAAAGATGAATAAGAAATTTTGGATAAGTATCATCATAATAATTGTACAGATTGCATTAGCACTTTATCTAAGTTCATTTATTGCTGATGATGCAAAGATCCCAAGTCATTGGAATTTTCGTGGTGAGATAGACGGTTACGCAGGCAAATGGACAGCTATTCTTCTATTCCCGGGAATTAATACTCTTATGTTTATAATCATGCTAATTCTACCGATCATCTCAGTTCGATACCGAAAAACTCCGGAAAGGTTTTCCCACATGGTTCCCATTATCACAAATATTGTAATTTTCTTTTTTGCAACAATTCATATTTACACCTTACTCATTGGGGCA
>JAGLPW010000168.1 GCA_023137125.1 Candidatus Cloacimonadota bacterium
TGATTTCTGTGAATCCTAAACGACCAAAAATTGCTCCACCGATCGTGGCATTATTTCTGAATTGAATTCCAATGAGATTTTCAAGTGACTTTGGCAGTAGATCTCCAAAATATTTATTGATGATAGGATTTGTTTCGATGGTTCTTAAGTGTGTGTATGCCCCGATCTCGATTTGATCATTATTTTCTTTAATATAATCGAGATCAAGATTGGAGAGGTCAATTCCGGTAGAATATTTCTTGTCAGATAACCTTAAGAAAGTCGTACCACCAAGAATTACTGAATTCGAATCTGTTTTTAGTATTTTCAATGCTGCCTTTAAATTATCGGGTTGTAAGAATTTTTCAAACCTCATAAGACCTCCTCATGGCAATGATAGCACCATCAGTTTTTAAACCGATGGTGCATTACTATTTATTCATACTTTTTCAATAAGCCAACCTCGTCATTAAATTCTTTGATCAACTTATCAAAATATACAACTTCATCTTCAAATATTGCACGCCAATATTCTTCATCCCACTGTTCAAGGATCTCTTCGTATGTTTTTCCCTGCTGCTCTACCCATGTAAAGTATTTTAGATTATGAACACGTTTACGATCCCTGTAACCAAGCTCCTTGAAATTTTCGATATCTTGTTGAGCTATGCAACCTTCAAAATCTACTGCCGCTCTAATTTCAGTATATTCACCTTTCTTTTCTAATTCTTCTTTCATGCGAGATTGATACATCTCCATCGAATCGGTGAATACTGTAAAGATAATATCATCTTCACCCATTTCGAAATATTTGGCTGTTTTAATTGCTGAAAGCAAATTACCGATACTAGAAATTCCCAGAAGTTCCAATTTTTCGATTACATCTTCGGATACACCTTTGGTTTTTAGGAATTCTTGACCTGTTTTTTCGTTAAAGAGCTGCATTGTACGCATGCAATCTTCATCATCAATTGCAACTGCAGCATCGGTATTCATTGCATTATGAACCCACGGAATATGTTTGTCTCCGATACCTTCAATGCGGTGTCCTCCAAATCCGTTTTCTAATATGGTAGGACATTGCAGTGCTTCCGAAGCGATCGTGCGTGCTTTTGGATATTTGGTTTTCAGGTAATCTCCAGCTGCAATAGTTCCAGCAGAACCGGTTGCAGAAACATAAGCCGAAAGCTTCTCTTTACCTGTATTAATGAATTTCTCGAATACTTCTTCGATAGCTGAACCGGTAATATTATAATGATAAATTGGATTAGCAAATTCATCAAACTGATTGAAAATTACATTTTTTGGATCTTCTCGCAATTCCCAGCATTTATCGTATATTTCTTTCACGTTAGATTCACAACCGGGAGTTGCGATAACTTCGGAACCGATTTCTTTTAACCATGTAAAACGTTCCTGACTCATTTCTTCGGGAAGGATAGCCACTGGTGTACAACCCAAAAGCACAGAATCGAAGGCTCCACCACGACAATAATTACCAGTTGATGGCCATACGGCTTTATCACGGGTTGGATCGAATTCACCACTTACAAGACGGGGAACCAAACAACCAAAAGCTGCTCCAACTTTATGTGAGCCGGTTGGAAAGAATTTCCCAACTAAACCAATGACTCTGGCTTTAATACCTGTAATCTCGCGGGGAATTTCAAAGAAATTCACATCACCATATCCTCCACCATGTTTGGTAGGTTCATTTTTCCAGGTGATACGAAAAAGGTTGAGGGGATTAACGTCCCATAAACCAATATTTTTCAGTTCTTCTTTAATCCCTTCCGGTATAAGTTCAGGATTTTTTAATTGCTCGAAAGTAGGGATGATAATATTTTTTTCTACACATCTTTTAACTGTGTTCTTCCTTACTTCTCTATCAATTTTTTTTATGATCTTTGACATTTTATTCTCCATTTTTTCATAGTGCCTGTGTGATGAGTGCCTAAGTGCATAAGTTCTTTCACTTTTTCAGGCTTTTCATGAATTCAATTAAGATTCATTCACATTCTCCATATCTAAAATACTAAGGTACTTTGCACTTTTAGCACTAAGGTACTTTTCATTTCACAATAATTGTTCCCGACTTGCCTTCTAAAGCGTCAACAGCATTTGACAGGGAAGTAATTATTGATTTTTCACCGCCGGCTTTCACATACCTGATGGCAGCTGTAACTTTTGGTCCCATACTTCCAGCCAGAAAATGTCCTTCAGCCAGATATTTCTCAGCTTCAGTAACTGTAATTTTTCCAAGTGGTTTTTCATCAGACTTACCAAAATTGATCTTAGCGTTTTCTACATCTGTAAGTATAAGATATATATCGGCATTTACTTCTTGAGCAAGTACATTACCTGCTTTATCTTTATCAATTACGGCCTCCAGTCCGATTAAGGTTCCATTAGATTTTTTCATTACTGGAATACCGCCACCACCAGAAGCGATAACAATTGCCCTGGCATCAATGAGAGCCTGTACACAATTAGATTCCACGATCTCGATAGGTTCTGGAGATGGAACAACTCTTCTCCATGGTTTTTCCACATTTGGTTTTACCAGTTTCACAATATAGCCTTTTTCTTCTTTAAGTTTCATTGCTTCTTCTTCTGTATAAAAAGGACCAACCGGTTTACTCGGATCATCAAAATCGGGATCATCTTCTTTTACCAGCACCTGAGTTATTACAGTTGAAATAGGAATATTTTTCCCTTTCTGCATGAAATAATTTTGCAGAGTGTTCTGGAACATATAACCGATCTGACCTTGCGTCATTGCACCTACGATATCCATTGGCATTGGTGGAACAAGTTTCTTACCTTCTTCCTGTTGAATTAACAGATCTCCTGCCTGGGGACCATTACCATGCGTGATGATTAATTTATATCCCAATGCATTCATCTTTACAAGTTGTTCGCAAGTTATTTCTACATTCTTGAATTGCTCTTCAGCGGTTCCTTTCTCATGAGCTTGTTTGATTGCATTACCACCAAGTGCAATTACTACTAATTTCTTCTTTTCAGTATTCATTATTATACTCCAAATTAAATATCTACTTTCATACCGGCAATGGTCATTGCCATAATTGCTTTCTGCGTATGAAGTCTGTTTTCTGCAATATCTGTGATAATGGAATTGGGTCCACTTGCTACTTCATCGGTAACTTCTTTGCCTCTGTCAACCGGCATTGGGTGTATGTATAAAGCATTATTTGTGCGATCCATTCTTTCCTGGTTGCAAATCCAGTCTGTCATCTTACTGGCTCTGGCAATTTCAGCTTCTTTACCGATCTCATAAAAATCAGGACCGAACCAGTTACGTGAATAAACGAATTCCACATCATCTGTATAACCTGCATCCGGATCATTTGTTATTTCAAATTTTGTTCCATTAGCTTCACAATTTGCTTTCACTTTTGCAATTTCTTCTTCAGGAAGATCGTAGCCTTTAGGGAAAGCAAGTTTCACATTCATTCCCAAACGTGAAGTTATGAGCAAGTTCTCATGAACAGAACAATATGAACGGGCAAGATCTCCATGAGCCCAGGTCATAAGAATGGTTTTCCCTTTCAGATCACCTTTGTGCTCTTGCATTCCCAGAACATCGGAAAGTCCCTGACAAGGATGATATTTATCATCTGCCATATTGATAATAGGAACATCCATCCATTTTGCATATTCTCGCAAAAGAGCATTTCCATCGCCATAATTTTCTACTGAAGTTTCCAAAATCCTGATTCCCATTCCGCAGGCATATCTTGCCAGAACTTGAGCTGCATCTTCAATAGTTTCACCAGCTTGTACTTCCACACCTTTGCTGGTTTTTTTCAACCGCATAGTTTTAGGCTCAAGAAATTGAGCATGTCCACCCAGTTCCGTAGCTGCAGATTCAAATGAAATTCTAGTCCTAAGTGAAGGATTAAAAAAGAACATAAGGAAAGTCTGGTCTTTTAAAAGTTGATTATATTTATCTCCATAACGGTCTGCTTTCATTTCTTTGGCTAATTTTAGTAATGCATTTATTTCATCAACACTAAGTTCTTGAGTACAAATTACATCTTTACCTTTCATATCTATTTGCATAATTTCTCCTTGTTCTAATGTCATCCTGAGTCTATCGAAGGATAGAGTTTTCTCTCAAATTAACTTGCAAAGGTTCTTTCCCACTTCGACAAGCTCAGTGTGACAAGAGTTAATAATTTATAACCTTCCACCCATAAGTAATGTCATGACCGCTTTTTGAGCATGAAGACGGTTTTCTGCTTGATCATAAACCACACTTTGTGGACCATCGATAACTGCATCAGTAACTTCCATATCTCTATCGGCAGGAAGGCA
>JAGLPW010000169.1 GCA_023137125.1 Candidatus Cloacimonadota bacterium
TTATTCTTTTCAAAAAGATCTTTCATCCCATCTAGATTTTCTTCTCTGATCTTTTTCCCATTTGCATCCATTTCAGCAAAGTAAGGAAGAGCACCCCAAGATTTTGGATAAACCACATGAGCACCTTCAAAGGCAGCTTCCATATCATCTGTTTCTTCAAATGTGCTGCCATTTTGAGCAGCATATGCTTGGCATTGTTTAGTGACTTCGGGATCAAGTTCAAATCCTTTTGGTCGAGCCAGAACTACATCCATTCCAAGAAGGGAAGGAGCTAGAGCCAAACTCTGTGGGACTGCAAAAGGTTTAGAGGTTGAGCCGGAATAAGCCCAGCTTATTACGAATTTTTTCTTTTTGAAATCACCGAATTTCTCTTTAATCGTTAACATATCTGCCAATGCCTGACAAGGATGATATTTATCACATTCCATGTTGATAATTGGAATATCTGAATAGTGTGCAAATTCTTTCATTGTCTCGTGTGCAAATCCATAGATCCATTGTGATGGCTTTCCATACATTCTGATAGCTAAAGCATCTCCGGTTCTACTGAGAACCTGGGCAACATCACAGATCCTTTCTGTTTTATAAGGAACTTCAAATCCTTTACGAGCAGGAGTGTAAGTTTTTCCCGGTTCAAGGTCTACATGAAAGCCGCCAAGCTGCTGGATCCCTGCAGCAAAAGTGCTTCTTGTTCGGAGTGAACTATTAAAAAACATTGTATAAAGCGTTTTACCTCTAAGTATATGTGATGTATCTTCATTCAATGCATAACGAGTTTTCAGTTCTTCTGCCAATCGCAGCAAGGTTTCCCATTCTTCCTTCGTATAATCTATTTCAGGGCTTATCCAATCTCTACCTAAAAATTTGTTAGTTCTCATTCTAATCTCCTTGTAATATATTAAATACTAATTTATTTATTCTCAAGATAAATGATATATAATGAATCTGATCATTTAATTTATAGTTGGGAATTAGTGGAGTTTAATTAGTTAATTTTTTAAATGAAGATACAGGATAATCTGCGCATCTCATAGATGCGTCTAAGCATAACATCAATTGTAATTTCACTTTTCATATCCGTACCTCCTTAATTAAATTAACTTTGTAAACACAAAAAAAATCCATTAATTATGTCAACCAAATTATCTGATCAACAATTACTATTAAATTACTTAGTAATTGAACTTAGAAATCATCCTTTTATTGGATTCTTTACTTCCCACCCATAGTAAGTTGCATAATTGCCTTTGAAGTATGAATTCTATTTTCAGCTTCATCATAGATGATAGAATGAAATCCGTCGATCACGCTATCTTCCACTTCATTTTTACGATCTGCAGGAAGAGCATGCATATATTTTACATTTCTATGAGCAAGAGCCATTTTTTCTTCAGTACATTTCCAACTTTTGTTAGCAGTTAATAGATCATCAATTACATCTTTACCGGGGTTTGTGACCCAGTTACCCCAGTTTTTTGGAATCACATAATCAGCACCTTCATAAGCTTCTTTTTCATCATTTGTAATTGTTAAAGTACCACCGCGGTTTTCAGCATTAATTCTAGCTTTATCAATAACCCATTGAGGTAATTCATAACCTTTTGGATGGGCAAGAGTAACATCCATTCCATAACGTGGGAAAAGTAATACTTGTGATACTGGAACAGAAATAGGTTTCTTATGTGTATCGGCATATGCCCAAATTATTGAAACTTTCTTGCGTCTAACAATACCTGATTTTTCTTTCATTGTCATAAGGTCGGCAATTGCTTGCAACGGATGAAAAAGATCATCCTGCATATTAATAACTGGAACCGAAGCCCATTTTGCCAGATCATTAAGATATTTATTCCCAATTCCCCAAAAGCAATTTCGGCAAGCTATTGCATGTCCAAATCGAGAAAGAATTATTGCCGTATCTTTTGCCAGTTCACCATGTGCGATCTGCATTTGACTCGTATCTAAATAGTTTGCATGACCACCAAGTTGAGCGATTCCGGCTTCCATTGAATTCCTGGTTCTGGTTGATTCCTCAAAGAACATTAGGAACATTGTTTTATTGGTTAAATAGGGCGTATCAAGTCCCATTGCAAATTGTCGTTTTAATTCCATTGATACATTAAGCAATGTATCGATATCCTCTCTCGACCAATCTTCTAGAGTTATTAGATGTTTTCCTCTTAATTCTGTTTTCATTTTTTATATCATCTCCTTTTTCTTTTTTACCACGGATACACACGGATTGACTCTGATGTTAAAGAACAATCGGTTTCCTATCAAACTAGAATTCATATCCGTGCCTATCCGTGTTCATCTGTGGTTCACTTCTCATTTAGTTGTGCAACAAATCCGGCATAGAAAGCTGCTGCTGCACTAAGATCAGATACACGTGTCATTTCATTTGGTGCATGAGCTTGATCTTCATCACCGGGTCCCATTCCCAAGCATTTCATTTCCGGATGTTTTCCCATAATGAACACGCAATTTGTACTAAAAGTCCATTTATCTATCTTTGGCTCATTCTCAAGTGTTTTTATATAGGAAGTTGAAGCAATCTTGAGCCAGTTTGAATTTTCTTCCAGTTTCCAAGTTGGAAAATATTTTTCCACTGAATACTCTTTACCTGTGTAGGCAATGGCATCGTATTGAAGAACTGTAACTTTTGCATCTTCCACACCTGCAAGTTCGCAGCATTCTTCCAGTTCGGCAACTGCTATTTCTTTAGTTTCACCCCAGGTAAGGCGACGGTCTAATTGTATTTTTGCATAATCAGCAACTGCACATTGGCTTGGTGAACCTGATTCAAAGATGCTGGTTGTGATAGTTCCTTTACCTAAGAAATCGTCATCCTTTAGTCTATCATTAAGTTTTTCTACTTCGTTCACGATTTTTGCCATTTTATAGATGGCATTCACACCACGCTCCGGTGCAGAGCCATGGCAGGAAATTCCCTTAACTTCAATTATCATTTCCATTCTGCCACGATGCCCTCGATAGATATTCAAGCTGGTTGGTTCAGTGCTTACAACAAGTTCCGGCTTTATGCCATCTTCTTTTATCATGTGTTCCCAGGCAATTCCATCACAATCTTCTTCCATCACAGTTCCTGTGAAGAGGATGGTGAATTTTTGGTTAAGGTCGAGTTCTTTAATTATTTTGGCAGCATAAACCATACTAGCCATTCCACCAAGCTGATCCGATGCACCACGTCCCCAAACTTTACCATCTTCAATACAACCTTCATGAGGAGGAAAATCCCAATTATCTAAATTGCCAGGATAAACTGTGTCAATGTGGGCATCAAATGCGATGAGCCTGGGACCATTACCAATTGTCCCGATAATACTTCCCAGTCCATCAATTCGGATCTTATCAAATCCAACTTTCTCCATCTCTTTCTTGATCACCTGGATCATTTCTTTTTCCTTCATAGAAAAAGATGGAGTTTGAATCATTTTAGCTAAAAATTCAGCTGTTTCTGTTTCGTATTTAAGAGATAATTCTCTTATCTTTTTATATATTTCATTCATGTTTTCTCCTTAATAATGTTATTGTTTGTAAAATTATTTATCCCGAGAAGATACATGATAATCTACGGCATCTGTAGATCTGATCTGTTGATTTCCTCCAAGTTATTTTCATTATTTTACCTCAATTATATTGTTTCACCTAATTTTTCATATTTCTCTAATAACTCAATTTTATCGCTCTCACCACTTTCTCCAGTGAAATCACCTTCATGGATTACTGCTACTTTTTCTAAATTAAAGAAATCTTTTCCCAGCCATTTTTCTAAATAATCAGAAACATCTTTAAAGCTTTCTGAAGGAGCACCCGAAGTTACTACAGAAATGAATTTTTTGTTATTAAGATCTCTAATTTTGAAATCTTTTATAATAAAAGTGAACCATCTATCAAACATTGTTTTCATTTTTCCGGTAATGTGTCCCATAAACACGGGAGAACTGAAAATGATCAGATCAGCTTTACGGATTTCAGGGAGCAAAATATTCCTGAAATCATCATCGTGAACACAATCTTTTTCAATGTGAATTTTGTTTGCATCTTTGCAGGCAATACAATCATTCATTTCAAGATCATATAAATGAATCGTTTTACTTGAATGATCATTTTTCTTTGCACCTTTCAGAATTGCACTCACGATATTCTGAGTATTTCCTGTTTTATTAGGACTTCCATTAATAGATAATATTTTCATTATTTTACTTCCTTTTAATATTTTTATTACTCTGACATTCTGACGTTTCTCTCACGTTGTTCTTTGGAAGAATCTCGGCTTTCAACAAGATGCAAAGCTAAAAGAACTTACATGAGATCCTTCGTGAGTAAGGCTATAAGAGCCCTCAGGATGACAAACCATTACACAAACAGAAAATTATGATTTTTATAAGTCCACCAAATAATATTCATCAGAGAATCAAATTCTGCCTTTTGCTCAATTTCATGATCCGATCTGCAATTCAATAATTTACCTGTTTTATCGAAATTAACCATATAAGTTTTATCATTAACGCGAACTTTAAATTCTGTTCCATTATCTTCAGAAGTCAGCAGAAATCCATCATTACCGTTAACTTTCATATCTTCATCATTCCAGAAAAAAGTGAATTTATCTTTGTAAGGTGCACCATCATAAGGGCAGAATGTTTCACAGTTACCGCACTCATTACAAAGTCCATCCAAATGCAAGATCTGATTTTCGTTTTCAAAACCTGGAACCTTAATAGAAATGTTAGCTCGGTTCGGACAAACTTCCACACACTTGTTACAGATGAAATTACACTCCAGACAACGTTTAGTTTCAGCAGAAATTTCTTCGTCGGCTCTAAGCATTTCAATTGTTGGATTGATCACACCTTTTTTGGCACGGATCTCTTTGATGCGAGTTGAATAATCAAATTCGTAATCTTCCGGATTTACTCTTTCCAGATTGATTCCTTCTTTGGCCAGAATACCGTTAGTTACAGATTGACCATCAGCAATAGATTCTACAACTGTAGATGGCCCACGATATGCATCACCAGCGATGAATACGTTTTCTACGCTAGTCTCTTTGAACTCATTAATTTTAATATTACCTTTATTATCTACTTCGATACCGTTACTTTTTAAAACATCGTAATCTACAAGTTCACCAATAGCGGAAAGAACAGAATCGATCTGCATATCTACAAATTTTCCTTCTACTGGAACCGGACGTTTCCTGCCGCTGGCATCGGGTTCACCCAGTTCCATAACTTGGCACTTGAGTACTCTATTATTAAAAGAAACAGGATTAATAAGTTCTTTAAAGATCACACCGTCTTTTATTGCATGATCGAGTTCTTCACGATCAGCCGGCATCTGTTTAATTGTACGACGGTAGATGATATAAACGTTCTCTACACCTGGCGTCTTCTTAGCAGCTCTGGCACCGTCCATGGCAGAATTTCCACCGCCAACAACAGCTACGTTTTTGCCTAAACTTACAGTTTTTGGATCTTTGTTCCAATCCTGCAGGAACTTAATAGTACCATAAACTTTTGATGTGTCACCTTCCATTGGAAGAGTACGGGATTTCCAAGCTCCAATAGCCAGGTTGATATATTTATAACCCTTTAATTTTAAATCTGCAATATCTATTTTTCCATCAGTATTCAATTCGAATTTAACGCCCATACGTTTGATCAGTTCGATATCGTTATCAATTGCCCAATCTGGGATTCTGAATCCGGGAATGGTGTGAGTTACGGTTCCACCGGGTTTATCAGTTTTATCAAATACTGTTACATCAAAGCCCTGACGAGCCAGGAAATATGCGGATGCTAAACCAGCAGGACCTGCGCCAATAATAGCAACTTTTACACCCACAGGAGTTACATCCAGCTTCATCTTTTCCATATAATTGTTAAAGCCTTTTTCGGCAGCAACACGTTTTAGCTCACGAATTAAAACCGGCTCTTCATAATCGTTACGTACACATTTGAACATACAATTATGATCGCAGATACAACCTGTGATGTGGGGAAGTGGGTTCTTGGAAATGATAAGTTCAAAAGCTTCTAAATAACGTTCTTCACCAATAAGTCGGATATATTCAGGAACATCCTGCTCGATAGGACAACCCTCTATACAGGGAGCTACAAAGCAATCCAGCATTCCCAGTTTTTTATCGATAAACATTGAATCCTGAGACTTGGCTTCCATACGGAAAGTTGGTCCTTCCAAAGAATCCAGTGCCAAAGCATCTAATTTAGTCAGGTTGATTTTAGAGGGAGCTGGTTTTGCCATGCTTTCATCCAGCAGTTTTGCCATCTGTGTAAATTTTGTATAACCACCAGGTTTTAGAACATCTGTAGCAATAGTAATGGGACGAATACCGATTTCATAGAGTTCTTTAATATTGAAGAAGTTAGCTCCACCGGCGTAAGAAATGCTGAGCTCACCATTATATTGATGAGAAAGTTTCTTGGCTAAATTAATAGTTAGTGGAAATAGTGCACGACCACTCATATACATTTCATTTGTTGGCAGCATATCTTTATCATTAACCACAGCCAGCGTGTTAGAAAGTTTAGCACCGAATTCTACATTATGCTCTTTGGCGAATGGGATTAGAACATCCAGCATTTTAACGGCCGGTTCCCACTGCATATCGTGTGTGAATGATTCTTCTTTAAGTGTAATATGGTCATAACCCAATTTAGCGAAAGCATTCTTTACATATTCATAACCATGCAGAGTTGGATTCATTTTAAGGAAAGTGTGAAGTTTCTTTTCACTCATTAAGTATTTACAGATCAACTCCTGATCCTCCGGAGGGCATCCGTGCATGGTGGAGAGTGTGATTGAGTTGGAAATATTGGGTGAGATCATTTCTACAAATTCGGGGTCAGTAATGCCGGGGATATCACCAGCAGCAATAGCTTCTTTCAAAACAGTTTTGCATTCCAAGAAGTCAGGGTGCTGAGAAGCATCTTTCAAACCTTCAATAAAATTATCGATCTTAGGTTCTTTAATACCTTTTATGTCATATCCAACGCTCATATTGAATATGAAGCTGCGCTCATTTACTTTAGAAAGACCGAACATTTTGTTGAGCATATGAAGCAGGAACCAACCTTTTACATATTCTCCATATGCTTGAGGCACGGTGAGTTCGGTACTCCACTCAGTATTATAACCTTCGTCAGTTGCCTCAATACAAGGTTTTTCTACATCTAGTGTATCCATGATCTGAACAGTTTTCAGTTCGAAGAAACGGCATCCGGTCAGGTAAGAAGTTACGATGTTTGGTGTCTGCTGTGTATGTGGTCCGGCAGCGGGACCCATGGCTGTTTCGCATTTTTCACCGAAAATAGTGAAAGCCGATGCGTCAGGTTTTTTATAAAATTTATCTTTATGAATTCCGAAGATAGTTTTTTCTCTTTTATATTCTTTTAAAATCCAATATAATAATTTTTTAAACTTTACAGGTATCATAATATCACTCATTTTTTTCTCCTTTAATTTAAAGTGCCAGAGTGCGGAGTGCCTTAGTGCCTAAGGGACTTACACTTTCAGGCTATTTATGAATCCAATCAGGATTCTTTCTACTTCTCTAGTTTGCTCGTAAATCATATCATAAGATTTGCTTATAATAAAGCCAAGTTCTTTAGAAATAAATAACTGAGTTTGAAGTTCAAAAAGAGAGCCACGTGAAATTTCCAGAAATCTACGAAACTCCTTATTGCTACTCCGACCAAATCCTTCTGCTATATTAGATGGGATTGAAATAGCTGCTCTTCGTAATTGTGAAGTAAGACCGAATTGTTCTGATTGAGGAAAATTATTTGTAATCTTATAGATAGACTTAACTAATTCAATTGCTTTTTGCCAGCATATAATTTCTCTATAAGTCTTCATCTAATATCTCCTTTCCTCAGGCACTCAGGTACTCAGGCACTCTGTACTCAGGCACTCAGGTACTTTCTCTAATACAATCCTTTATTTTCCTCAAATCTCTTAAACATAGATTCTGATATTTCCCATGATCGATCAAACAGATCTTTATAAAGATCCTTAGTTACATGGTAATCATCCAGTAATATCTCATCTTTTTTTATTACGTACTGACAACGTGATTCTGTGATTCCAAATATAAAATGTCCGAGGAATTGATCTGTATTAAATGGAGTTGTAGGCTCATAATCGAAGATCGCAATATCTGCAGTTTCACCTTCTATAACCCCGAGAGGAAGACCAAATGCTTTCTTTAGCTTAAAATTATTCAGGAAGAGAGCATTCATTTCTGGATAACCAAGATCACAATTTTTATTCAGATATTTTGTGAATATATTAGAATTTTTTAGTGCCTTCATAGTGCTTGGATGCATTCCATCAGTTCCCACTGTTGTCTTAATACCTTCCGAAATAAAGTTGGAAATATTCCCTACATTGAGTCCGTTATTCATATTGGAATCTACGGCCTGGGCAATAAAAATATCGCGTTTCTTTAATATTTCAAGGTCTTTTTCTGTGAGGTTGCTGCAATGGATATAAAGAGAATTTTTACGAACTAATCCAAAATCATCAAATCGCTCGATCAATCCTTTTCCATATTTTTCCATGCATTGAACTCCATCAATTTCACCTTCTGCAACATGAACATGAACAGGGAAATCTTCGGATGCATCTGCAATTTTTTGCAGGCTTTTATCACTGAGAGTAAATGATGCATGCAGACCGATCATTCCTTGCACTGATTTCCCTTTTTGTGCTTTGGCAAAACGAACGTTTTCATCTAAAGATCTTTGGAAAAATTCTTCTCCATTCCTATCAGAAATTTCAAAAGCTAATGTCCCACTAACTCCATAAGCATCGAACACATCTGCCATATCGGAAAGTGCATTTTCTGTGTAACCGGAAATATGATGATCAAAAACAGTGGTTACACCATGAGAGATTGCATCTTTCATGGCGATTGCAGTAGACAGAACCATATCTTCTTTGTTCAAAGAGTGATCAAGAGTCCACCAAAGATTCTTCAGGTTCCCCATAAAATTATTGAACGGAACATCGCACGGAACTCCTTTAGAAAGTGTGGAATAAATGTGATGATGTGCATTTGTTAATCCGGGGAAAATAATTTTGTTTGTTGCGTCAATAATTCGGTCCGGTGTATTAAAAGGTTTAGTGAAATGGATTTT
>JAGLPW010000017.1 GCA_023137125.1 Candidatus Cloacimonadota bacterium
GCAATCGTGATCTTGATCTTATCACCGGGGACGATTTCTGTATAAATAATTGCCGGTGTATTATCTTTTGTATTAATTCTGTCGATTATCGGATCGGCAACAATAGATTTACGTAAATAACCGTCTTTATAGCCTTGTCGAACACCTTCATTAATTGCTTCAGTAAAGTCTCCACCTATCATATGAACATCTTGTCCTAACTCGACAAAGACAACAGCAATACCGGTATCCTGACAAATCGGCATTTGCTCCTTATCAGCTAATTCGTAATTTTCCAATAAAATATCCAAAACACTTTTTGCTGTGGGAGATTCTTCTTTCTCTTTGAATTCTTTGATCTTGGCAATTACATCTTTACCCATGTAGTAATTGGCATCGATGCAGAGTTTTTTTACAACCGGTATTAGATCTTTAACGTTCACTTCTCGCATAGGATCACCTCGTTAATTTATTTAAAATTATTTATTCTTCCACTATCCTTCGACTTTCCCCGATTTTCGGGACTCAGGATGAAAAAAATTTATCCAAGAACCTCTTTTACCTTTTTGCCAATATCGGCAGGAGAAGCAACAACATGTACACCAGCTGCTTCCAGGGCATCCATTTTTTCTTTAGCTGTTCCTTTACTGCCGGCAATTATTGCACCGGCATGCCCCATTCGTTTTCCCTTAGGTGCGGTTTGTCCTGCAATAAAAGCAACAACAGGTTTTGTGATATTCTTATTTATATATTTAGCAGCTTGTATCTCAAGATCTCCACCAATTTCTCCGATCATCACAATTGCTTTTGTTTCAGGGTCATTTTCGAAAAGTTTTAAGAGATCGATATATGTTGTTCCAATTATTGGATCACCACCAATTCCAATGGCCGTAGTAATCCCCAAACCTGCCTCTACAACCTGATTGGCAGCTTCATAGGTTAGGGTTCCTGATTTAGAGATCACACCCACATTACCTTTTTTGAATACTACTCCAGGCATAATACCAATTTTAGCTTCACCAGCTGAAATGATTCCTGGGCAATTGGGTCCTATCAGAGTAGTTCCTTTCTTTTGAACATATTTTTTTGCGATCATCATATCTGAGACAGGAATGCCTTCTGTAATGCAGACGATCACTTTGATACCAGCCTCAGCTGCTTCCAATATAGCATCTGCAGAAAAAGCAGGTGGAACAAAAATAATGCTAACGTCGGCCTTAACTACTTCTATTGCGTCTTGAACAGAATTGAAAACGGATTTCCCCAGATGGATCTGTCCACCTTTGCCCGGTGTAACTCCACCTACAATATTAGTACCATATTCGATACATTGCTGGGCATGAAAAGTTCCTTCCTTTCCTGTGAAACCCTGCACTAAAACTTTTGAATCTTTATTTACTAATATACTCATGATTACATGCCCCTTGCGGCATTAACAGCTTTTTGAGCTCCATCGGCCAGGTCTTTAGCTGTGATTATATTCTCGATGTTCGCTGCTTTGAGAATTTCTGCTGCCTCAGAGGCATTTGTACCGTTCAAACGTACAATAAGCGGAACTTTTACATTTATCTTTTTAGTTGCTTCCAAAATACCATTGGCAATTCGATCACATCTTACGATTCCACCAAAAATGTTCACAAAGATCGCCTTAACATTTTTATCTTGCAGTATAATTTCAAAACCTTTTGCTACAGTTTCTGCACTGGCTACACCGCCAACATCTAAAAAGTTTGCAGGATCACCACCATTCAATTTAATAATATCCATGGTAGACATTGCCAATCCGGCACCGTTCACCATGCATCCAACATTCCCATCCAGTTTCACATAACTTAAACCATATTTCCCAGCTTCCAATTCAGTTGGTTCTTCTTCGTCCAGATCACGCATTTCTCTAAGATCGGCATGACGATACAAAGCGTTATCATCGAATCCCATTTTAGCATCCAAAGCTAAAAAAGTATCTTCTACAGTAAGAACCAGTGGATTTATCTCTATAAGGCTGGCATCATTATTGGAATATACATCATACAAAGCTTTTGCAAATATACTGAAATGCTTCATTTGTTCTTTGGAAAGGCTTAATCCAGAAGACAGTTTTCTAGCATGAAAAGCTCTGAAACCAATGAGCGGATCAATTCCAACTTTGATGATCTTTTCCGGAGTTTTAGCAGCTACTTTCTCAATTTCCATTCCACCTTCAGTGGAAGCCATCATAACCGGCATCTCTGATGTTCTATCTAAAACTATTCCCAGGTAATATTCTTTTTTTATATCCACACCACCTGCGATAAATATCTTCTTAACTAATCTTCCTGCAGGACCTGTCTGATGTGTAATAAGCGTCATTCCTAAAATATCGGAAGCATATTTTTCAACTTCACTCAAAGTTTTAGCAAATTTTACACCACCGCCCTTTCCTCTACCACCGGCATGAATTTGAGCCTTAATAACCCAGAAATTCCCACCAATCTTTTCGGCTGCATTCCTTGCATCTTTTACATCCTCGATCATTATTCCATCTTGAATCGGAATATTATAGCTGGCAAAAATCTGCTTCGCCTGATATTCGTGAATGTTCATTGCATCTCCTCTTTAGAACAAAGTTCCCTGAAATTCTGACGAAAGTTGTTTGGCTTTAACGTGATCGGGAATATAATCTGGAAGAACGATTGGAGAAATATGTTTCTTATCAATACCTAATTCGTTTACTTCCTTTATATAATTTGTAACATGTTTTAGAGAAAGTTCTCCAAGTTGAATCCCATCTGCAATTTTTACAGCAGCATTCCTACCTGCTCTACGTCCAAATACAATAATATCCAGTTGAGAATTTCCCATCAGACGGTTACGACCGTGAATTCCACCTGATGCTTCTCCTGCCACATAAAGTCCTGGAATTGTGGTTTCAGCATTTGCATCAATTTCTAAACCACCATTTTGATAATGTAAAGTTGGGAATACCAGCATTGGAAATTTACGGATATCAATATCAAATCTCTGGAATTGTCTTAACATAGCAGGCAAATTCTTCTCGATCGTACCTTCGCCACTCAATTCTTCTATCAGTGGAGAATCAAGCCAGATACCTCTCAAATCGGAAGGTGTTGTTACGCCTAAATTATTCTCACATTCTTTAATGAATGCAGAAGCTTCTATATCACGTGGTTCCAAAGGATATACAAACAATTCTCCATCCTTATTAACCGGTTGAGCACCTAATCCTCTAATCTTTTCCGTACACAAAAAACCAACTATCTGCTCAGGAAACACAGCTCCGGTGGGATGATATTGCACAGAATCCATAAACATCATTTTTGCACCGGCTCTATAGCCCATAACCAGACCATCAGCAGTTGCTCCATAATGATTTGTAGTTTCAAAATTACGTATATGGAGGCGTCCAAAGCCACCGGTAGCAATGATCACTGTTTTTGCTTTAACTATAGAATATTGTTTGCTTTCTAAATGATAAATAATAGCTCCGGCACATTGTCCTTTGTCATCAAGTATCAATTCTGTTGCGGCAGAGTATTCAATACATTTGATCTTATCCGAGCGGTTATAAACTTCATCACGTAGAACACGGCAGATCCCGGCTCCTGTATAATCACGTGTAGAATGCATTCTGTTTCGGCAAGTTCCGCCACCGGATTTCACCATCATCGAGCCATCTTCATTTTTATCGAACATAACGCCTAATTCTTCTAACCATTTTATAGAAGGAGCTGCATCCATTACAAGTGCATCAACCAATTCCGGCTTATTATCAAAATGGCCTCCACCAATTACATCTAAGTAATGTAAAACTGGAGTATCATCAGCTTGATCTGCAGCTTGAATCCCACCTTGTGCCATCATAGAATTAGAATCACCAAGACGCAATTTAGTAATCAGCAGTACTTCTGCATCAGTATTACTAGCTTCTATAGCAGCGGAAAGGCCAGCAGAGCCGGCACCAATTATCAGTATATCAGTTTCTATATCTACTTTATTCAAATCGAAAGTTTCGGGATAATCACGAGGATAAGATTCCATTATATCTACAACTTCATTAATAATTTTATCACCTTTATTAGGACCGATCCGTAATTCTCTGAGTGCATCATCTTTGTAATCGGGATGATATTTTGCTAAGATATCTGCTCTTTCCTGTTCACCCATACCAGGAAAAACATTTTTCCCATGTTTTTTTGCAAGCTCTAATCTTTGGGGACGTGTTTGTTCTACTTTTTTTATGGATTCATTCATATATTCTGGATACATTACTCGCTCCTGCTATGAAATTTTTATCTCACGACTATAATACTTTTCAGAAAGCTTATCGTGGGGCATTTTATTTAGTTCATCAATTTCTTTTATATATTTTCCTTCTTCTAGCTCTTTTAGTCTTTCATCTAATTCAGGACTTCTTTTTGCGAGGTATTTTCCATATAGACGACGAGCTAGAATTCCCGCATTATATTGTACGATCTCTGCCGGACAGCGTAGTGCGCATAAACCACAGCGAATACAATCAAATGAAATATCAGCTGCTTTTGCAATATCACCACGAATAAGCGCCTGCACATAATCCATCACCTCAATATCCTGAGGACAAGCTTTAGTACAAGTATTGCAGGAAACGCAACGGAACACACTTGGAAAAAGCTGAGTGAAGGTTCCTACATCCGGAGTAAGGTCATTCAGATCGTAAAGTGGTTTTTCTGCTGGTACGAATGGGATCATGGCAATAGTCATTCCATCGGTTACTACTGTTTGGCAGGCTAAACTGCCTTTCAACTTATAATCACCTTTTTCTCGATATACCGTAGCACAGGCACCACAGTATCCTTCCCTACAACCGACACCTTTTTTTAATTGGAACCCGGCGTATTCCATAGCCATGATGATGGTTGAACCTTCCGGAACCTGGAACAATTCTCCGCCGATATACACAATAATCATTTCAACTTTGACATCCATCTGTATATTTCCTCCTAATATAATTTATAAAAAAGAGGCACAGCTTCATTTGATAACTGTGCTTCTATATTAATTTCATCTAAAATCTATTTTGTGATTTGTGTTTCCGGTTTGTATGCTGTAAACCAAAACTATATCTTCCTTTATTGCTATCAAAACAACCCCTTTGAAATCGTTTTCGACTATCAAAGAATTTTACAACCTTCAATATCGCATTTTTGCTTAAAGCAAAATTAGTGAGATATTGTCAAATTAATATTATTAATTTTTCCTACCCACTAACTAATATTTATAGCATCAAATAATCTGAATTTATTTACGCTATATCTATGTTTTTTTTTCTTCGCAAAGTTCCAATAAAACCCCATGAGAAGATTTGGGATGCAGAAAAGCTATCTGGGCATTATGGGCGCCAGAGCGCGGAGTTTTATCAATTAAACGGATACCATTTGCTTCTGCTTCTGCAAGTTTATCGATCAGGTTTTCCGTTCCTAGGGCCACATGGTGAATACCTTCACCTTTTTTTTCTATGAATTTTGCAATTGTACTCTGGTCTGATGTTGGTTCCAGCAGTTCAATCCGCACATCTCCTACAGGAATAAAAGCAACTCGAACTTTTTGTGATTCCACAACTTCAATGGATTCTATTTCTAATCCGAGCTTCTTATAAAACTCAGCCGTTTCTTCAATGCTTTTCACAGCTATTCCAATATGATTAACATTTTTCGGCACAAAGGCTCCTACTGTTTGTTCATCTCATCAGAGGCAAGTTTGAAACCTATTTTCACAGCCTTTGAGTTTAAGTCTATAAATTGCGGTTTCATAGAGTCTCTAACTGCTATTTTAAGAGAGTTTTCAGAAACAACGCCAGTGATCTTAACCAAAAAAGCAAGAGTTAGAATATTAGTGGGAAGTGTTGTTCCTAACTTATCCATAGCGATCTCAGTGAATTTTAATTTATATACTTTTGCATCTGTATGTACAATATTTTTTATATTTGTAGTATCTGCGATAAGAATTCCAGAATCCTTTAGGTTTACTAAGTATTTATCACAAGCCTCTTGAGTGAGAGAAAGTAACACATCAAAATTTACTGCCTCTGGATAATAAAATTCATCGTTACTGATAATAACATCTGCTCGACTGGCTCCACCGCGTGATTCCGGACCATAGCTTTGAGTTTGAGTAACTCGCACTTTATCCAGTACTGCTGCTCTGGCCAGAATTATACCAGCAGTGATAAGGCCTTGACCCCCGCTACCGCTTAATCTGATCTCTTTTTTGAATACTTTATTACTCATTACTTTCTTCCTCCGGCTTATTGAGGGAATTGATCAATTCGCTATAAGCTTCAGTATATTCTTTCTTGTCGGTATCGTGCATTAATATCCCTTTTGTTATTTTATCTGCTTTTGCTTCAGCTGATAGTTTTTCATATTGTTTTACAGGGATCACATTCTCTTTCATTTGCTTCATCATTGTTGGAGCATCACCTTTTTTGTTCAAACGACCATAAATAACAGGACAGGCACTGATCACTTCTACTAATGAAAAACCTTTATGTTCAAAAGCTTGTTTAATGAATGATTGTGCTTCTATAGCATGATATGCTGAGGTTCTAGCCACAAAAGTTGCACCTGCTCCAATAGCCAATTGGCAGATATCAAATGTTGGGTCGATATTACCATATGGTGTTGTTGTTGCTTTGTCTCCATATGGAGTTGTAGGAGAATACTGCCCCCCGGTCATTCCATAAATATTATTATTTATAAGTATAACTGTTAAGTCAATATTTCTTCTGGCAGCATGTATAAAGTGGTTACCACCAATTGCTGTTGCATCGCCATCACCTGTGATTACAACTACATCCATTTCCGGCTTATACATTTTCACACCAGTCGCATATGCAATTGCTCTTCCATGCAGGCTATGCAATGTATTGAAGTCGGCATATACGGGCATTCTGCTGGAGCATCCAATACCCGATACCATTGCTATGTTATCTTTCTTTAAACCCAATTCTGCAATTGCCCTTATAACTGCTCCCAGCACTATTCCATTACTACAACCAGGACACCAGACATGTGGGAATTTTTTGTCATGTCTTAAATATTTATGGATGGATTTTTGAGATATCTTTTTCATTTTATTTTACCTCCATAATTGATTGCAGAATTTGATCGGGTGTAATTAGTAGTCCGTCTGTTCTATGAATTTCCTTAATCTTTTTTGTCTTTCTAATTTCATAATTCCAGATACCACCCATCACTCTTTTCAGTTCTAATGATAGTTGACCTTGATTTAATTCCGGCACAATAATTGCCTTTTTATCTGCTAAATATTTACGAACTGCAGCATCTGGGAAAGGCCAGATGGTAAGAGGTCTCATCAATCCAACCTTAATACCTTTTTTTCTTGCTTTTACTACTGCTTCTTTAGCTGCACGAGAAGCAATCCCTGCTGCAAAAATAGCAATTTTTGCATCTTCCATCTGGTAGTTCTCTATTTGTACAATATCATCAATATGATAAGCAATTTTATTACGAAGTCTATCCATGAGAACTTTTGTTTCGTCAGCTCTATTTGTTGGAAATCCTTTAGCATCATGGGAAAGTCCTGTAACATGGAAACGATAACCCTCTCCAAAACTTGCCTTAGGCATTGGGTATTTAGGATTATCCGGATAGTGTTGATACCATTCCGGTGGTTTTGTAGGTGTGATCCTTCTAACTATTTTTACCTGTGAAAGATCTGGTAACTCAATAGGTTCTCTCATATGTCCAAGTACTTCATCAGAAAGAAGAACAACGCATGTTCTATATTTTTCGGCAAGATTCATAGCTCTTATAGATAGCTCATAACTTTCACTCACAGAATTTGGATAGAGCGCTATTGCCGGTGCATCCCCATGGTTTCCCCAACGTGCCTGCATAATATCAGATTGAGATGGTTTTGTGGGAAGACCTGTACTTGGTCCTCCTCGCATTACATTAACAACAACACATGGCGTTTCAGTCATTTTAGCAAATCCAATACCTTCTGTCATAAGTGAATAACCGGGACCACTTGTAGCTGTCATTGTTTTTGCTCCAGCGAGTGATGCTCCTATTATTGCAGAGATACTGGCAATTTCATCTTCCATTTGAATAAATTTTCCATTAATTTTTGGTAATTCAATTGAGCAGATCTCGGCGATCTCTGTTGAAGGAGTGATCGGATATCCCGCAAAGAAATCAAGTCCTGCCGCTAAAGCACCACGAGCCATTGCCTCATTACCCTGCATTAATACTACTTTTGGTTTATTCTTATTACTCGACATCACTCCTCCTACCTTTTTGCACCCGTGATCGCAAAATCAGGGCATAATCTGTCACACATTTCACAATGAGTGCATTTTTCGGGATGTGGCACATATGGTGCACCATCAGGTCTTCTGCCTAATGCACCGGTAGGACAAAATGTTGCACAAATTCCGCACTTCTTACACCAGTCGTAATAAATATAAACAGGAGTTTTATTATAGTCTCCTGTCGATTTTACTTCCGGAACCTCTACTTCCATTTTGGAATGTTTATCATCTTTTCTGATGATAGTCCCTTCCTTGAGTTTTTCAACATCCTCAGGCTTGTGGGTTTTGGGCATTACAACTCCTTATGGATATAACAGTATCATCTACCAATATAATCCATTTTTTGGGATATTTATTTTTTATTAATTTGTTATTTGGGGGAATTAAAATTCTTGCTAAATTAAAACAGATGTCTTGCGAGTCCATTTTGGTATCAATTACCTCTAGCTATAGTTCTTTAAGCTCAAAGATCCTGTCTCTGAGTTCAGCAGCTTTCTCAAAATTTAGATTTTCCGATGCTTCATGCATTTCTTTTTCCAATAATTCCATAATACTTTCTATGGAATCTAACTCTAAATATTCTTTGAACTTATCTCTATCTGATTTTTTATCATTTTTACCAGATTTTTGATAACCGTCGGCAACAGTTGTGGCAATCATTATGTCGTCAATGTTTTTCTTAATAGTTTGTGGAGTAATATTATTATCTGTATTATACTTCATTTGTTTGTCTCTTCTCCGAGCAGTTTCAGAGATAGCTATCTGCATAGCTGAGGAGATTTTTTCAGCATAAAAAATCACTTTTCCATTGGTGTTTCTGGAAGCTCTTCCGGCAGTTTGGATGAGTGATCTTGCCGAGCGTAAGAAGCCTACTTTATCGGCATCTAAAATTGCTACCAATGACACCTCCGGAAGATCAAGACCTTCACGCAGAAGATTGATTCCAACCAGAACATCAAATTCATCCATGCGTAATTCCCGAATTATTTTGGAACGTTCCATAGTTCCAATCTCACTGTGCAGATAGCGGGTTCTAATTCCTGCCTTGGTTAAATATTCCGATAGATCTTCTGCCATACGTTTAGTTAGGGTTGTAACCAATATTTTCTCTTTTTTGGCAGTTCGTTCATTGATCTCTTTTATTAGATCATCAACTTGTGTTTCTATCGGTTTAATTTCGATGATCGGGTCCGTCAATCCGGTTGGGCGGATAACCTGTTCCACAAAAACACCATCCGTTTTTTCCAGTTCATAATCTGCAGGTGTTGCAGAAAGAAAAATTACCTGATTTATCTTCTTCTCAAATTCATCAAATTTAAGAGGACGATTATCATAAGCGGAAGGAAGCCTAAAACCATAATCGATTAGATTTTTCTTTCGTGTAAAATCTCCGCCAAACATCCCGTGAATTTGTGGAATTGATGCATGTGATTCATCTATGATCATGAGAAAATCGTCGGGGAAATAATCTAACAAACAATATGGAGGCTCTCCTTTTTTGCCACCGGTAAGATGACGTGAATAATTCTCGATGCCAGAGCAGAAACCAAGTTCATTCAGCATTTCAATATCAAAATTCACCCTTTGATTAATCCGTTGTGCTTCCAGAAGCTTATTATTTTTTTCAAAATAATCTATTCTATCTTTCAGTTCTATTTTTATCTGCTCAATAGCTGTTTTGAGAGTATCTTTAGAAATAATAAAATGATTCGCCGGATAAATTGGATATTCTTTAACTTCTTCCAGTATCCTATTATTTAAAGGATTTATACGTGATATATTTTCTATTTCATCACCATAGAATTCTATACGAATGGAATTTTCTAAATAGGCGGGATAGATGTCTACGATATCTCCCCGAACCCGGAAAGCACCACGTTCAAACGCCATGTCATTCCTACCGTAATGGATATCTATTAGTTTTTTAAGAAGCTCATCTCTATCAATTGTATCCCCAACCTTTATTTTGATGAGTGCATCACGATAATTCTGTGGTGTTCCCAAACCATAAATACAGGACACACTTGCTACAATGATCACATCTCTGCGCTCCATTAAGCTCATGGTTGCCCGCAGACGCAGTTTTTCGATCTGACTATTGATGTCCGAATCTTTTTCTATATATATATCCTGACCCGGTATGTATGCTTCGGGTTGATAATAATCGTAATAACTTATAAAGAACTCAACGGCATTTTCAGGGAAAAGCAGCTTGAATTCACCATATAATTGAGCTGCTAGAGTTTTGTTATGGGAAATTACCAGCGTAGGCTTATTTACTTCTCTTATAACGTTGGCTACTGTGAAAGTTTTCCCAGAGCCGGTTACACCGAGTAAAGTTTGAAATCTTTCGTTATTATTCATGCCCTCAACTAAGGCAGAGATCGCCTGAGGTTGGTCACCCCTTGGCTGATAATTTGATATTAATTTAAATTTATTCATTCCATTCTATCTCAAAAAACTTGTGAATAATTTAATTATCTTCTTTTAATTGGCAAGAATTATATTATGATTGTCTCTACAATATTAACACTTGTTCGTAAGTTGAACTAGCAAATGCAATTGTGTTAAAATTCATTTAATCAGTAGGAGGAAAGTAATGGTTTTTAGCTGACGATGATCAACCTAATGAAATTTAAAAAACAAATTAGTTTGACATCACTACCTGTAATTGTTTGTTTTGCAAGCGACAGTAATGAGAAGCAAATTTATATGAATTAATTGAAAGAAGAAAAGTATACTCAAGGAGCCAAAAATGAAAAAAACGATCTTTATATTATTAATTTCAATCATCTTTATTTCTCTCACGGCACAGGAATTTGAGATAAACAAGATTAGTGAAATAGCCTATGCACAGGATTACAGATCACCTGAAGGCATTCAGATAATAGATAATCATCTCTTTTTCCTTAACCTGAACGGATTAGAAATATATGAAATAAATGGAGATGGTAGTATTACAAAACTATCTGTTGTAACGATTCCACAACCTTCAAGTATGGTTGTGTATGAACAAAACTGTTATATCGCATCCATAGGATATGCTGTAGAAGGCTATCATGCCAAAGTATATAGGATTGATATAAGTGATACTTCCAATCCTGAAATTATTGATCAAATAGAATATGATAATTACGAAGGACTTGTTGGATTAATGAGTATTAATAATAATTTAATAGTTCAAACGATTAACAATTGGAATGTTTTCTACAAATCTTATAGTCTTCCCGAAATGGTATATCTGGGTCAAGCAATTGAAGATACAATCTACTGTAAAGTGAATGATAGTCTGTTAGTATGCCAGGCTGAATCTATATTATACACCAAACAATATATTTCCCATGGCAACTTTGAGTTGATCGGTACAACCGATGTTTCTGCCTATTCAGATGATGGTTATGGTTATAATAATTTCAAAATAATAGATGATACATTATTAGTAGCAGTAAACTGTAAGAATATTACATTCTGGGATATCAGTGATGTTACGAATTGGCAATATCTTTCTCGCTATACTCTGCCTGTTAATATGTATATAACTGGAAATAAACAATATGCTATAATCGATGAGAATGTTATAATATTTACTGCTAATTTAATCAGATTACTTGATATATCGGATATTCTGAATCCTCATCTAGTTGATACTTTCGAGAATAATATTTATCTTGTTGGTACTGGTCAAGCTTGCGATTATTATGGTAACAACTTGTATGTTGGAACTATTAATGATGGTATTCAGCATTACGAGATTGAAAATAATACTATTGAGTATATTTACAGCTATTATGATAACTTAAGATTTTTTACAGGTTTTATATATCAAGATAAAATTGTAGCAGGTAATCTTCTTGAAGGCTATCAACTTTTTGATATTGAGGATCCTTTTAATCCTATAGATCAGGGAGATTGGTTCAATGACAAATATTTCATAAATAGAGTACACAAAACAGGTGGTTGGATGATTTTATTGGATTATGAAGAATTTACTTTAGAGATTTATGACATAACTGATCTTGAAAATCCGGTACTAATAAATACTCTTTCGCTTGATAATTATGGTTTTGATTTTACTTATTGGTCAATTGATGAAAATGATCCATTTTCTTTTTATCTGTGGAATCATCAAACAAACAAGTTTTGGAAATTCGATATCTCAGAACAGGGTGAACCTATAGAACTTTTTGAATTTGATCTACCCTCGACTCCAATATGGCAGGTAGTAATAAATTCCATTGCTTATGCTACATTTGGTGAATATCCTTATGATCTGATGGTAATAGATGGACTTGAGGAAAATGAACCTTACTTAACAAACGTGATCGATGATTTTTCTATTTATGGGTATCTGCTTAATCAAGAAGGTTTTCTTGTATCAAGAGAATCACCTGAAGAAGCCCCAGCTTATATTTTTCAATTGGATGATCCACTACAACCTGAATTGTATTTTACACCACAATTTGGCTCAAGAATATATATTCGAGATAATTTGATTTTTGCACAATATCGGCATATTGTTGCTGTCTATGAAAACCATCCTAATACTACAGAACCTATAGCCATATTCAATGGTCTAAACCATATTTACAATATTGACTTAATAGAATATAATGGTTTAAATTATCTTATAACAATTGAAGCAGGTAACATTGGTTTGTTTGAATATACTTATGTGCCCAGTTCTGTAAACGATGAACTTCCTAAACCTGAGACTACACTTTCCAATTACCCCAATCCATTTAACCCTGAAACAACAATACAATTCAACACCGAAAACACCGAAGAAAACACCGAGATAGTAATTTATAACATTAAAGGTCAAAGAGTGAAGTCCTTCCCAATTAACCAATTAACTAATTCACCAGTTCACCAAGTCATTTGGGATGGCACTGATTCCAACAACAAACCTGTCTCTTCCGGAATTTATATGTATCAGCTAATAGTAGATGGCAAAGCGATTGCCAGTAAGAGATGTTTGTTGTTGAAGTGATGTACATGTTGTCACTCCTCTCGACAAATCGGGAATTGGGAATCTATTAGATCCCCACTAATCTGAAGATGACCATATAAATTTTTTTACGGACGATTAAGGATAAAAATCTCTACTTAGAGTCAAACACTCCAGATTCTTCGTAAGAAAAAAATGAAAGATTCTCTCACAAAGACGGAGTGTTTTCCAATAACAGCGTGATAATTATTAAAAACAGAATAATAACTTTTTATTTGACTTCAATTCATCTACAATAAATTTCAGGAAAGTAGTATTATAAGGAAGATTAAAATATTTAAAAATTATTTGTGAAAGAGGAAAATTTATGGCAAAAAAGCATAAGCAAAAAGTAGTGGAACAAATCGGGATTCTGGAGAAAGTACTGGAAGGAAAATACAAACATGTGATCTTTATAAGTTTATTATTCATAATTCTATCTTTATCTTTTTTCAAGATCGCTTTTCAGAATTATGCCCCACCGGCAGGCGATTCGATCCAATGGCGGTCATCAGCACAAGTTCTTATTGAATATAATAAAGAGCATAAAGATCAGGCAATGTGGAATCCGAATGTATTTAGTGGAATACCCTCGTACTTGATCTCATTCGGTGCGAAATATCCATTTGTAAGTCATATCTACAAACTCACGAATAAAGTTATGAACTGGCGGATTTTGATGTTATTCATTATGGCATTGGGCGTTTATCTGTTCATGATCCATCTAAAATTTGATCCGATAATAGCATTTATAAGTGCTATTGCAATGGCACTATCGTGTCATTTTTTAGGACTTTTAGAAATCGGGCATAACACTAAGTTCAAAGCTGTCGTCTACATTCCCTGGATTATGTATGCAGTTCATTATTTAAAAGAGCGACGAAGTTTACTAGCTTTGGGAACGACAGCAATTTTACTTATAGTACAGCTTAGAGCCAATCATCCGCAAATCTCCTATTATACTTTTTTAATGATCGGAATTTACTGGATCGCACAATTTATCTGGGCAATAAAAGATAAAGAGCTAAGATCACATATGATATTTTCAGCAATGCTATTATTGGCATTTGTTATCGCGTTCATGGCGATTGCACAGCCATATTTTTCTTCTTATGAATACGGGCATTACACTATCCGTGGTGGTTCAACCGGGTTAAGTACAAGTTATGCAACCAGTTGGTCATTCCATCCGATGGAGATATTAACCTTTGTGAATCCAAGTTTCTTTGGTGGTGTCTCTCCATTTTATTGGGGTTGGATGCCGTTCACACAAACTTCAATGTACATGGGAATCATCATCTTCCTCTTCGCACTTACCGCAGTATTTTATAATAAGAACAGATTGGTGAAGATATTATTAAGTGTTTCTATATTCACACTATTTCTTTCTTTTGGAAGACACTTGCCGTTCCTTTCAAATTTCCTGCTGGAGTTTTTACCGGCATTCAATAAGTTCCGTGTACCGGCAATGATACTTGTACTATTGCAATTCACCACTGTAATTCTAGCAGGATTCGGAATTAAGACAATCATAAAGAAAGTAAAAGAAGATGATCAGAAATTCTTCGACCTCTTCCAGAAGATACTCATTGCTGTATTTGTACTTTTCATTATTTTCATCGCATTCAGCAGTTCATTGGAAAATTTTGGATTACAGCATTCGGGAGATGCTTCCAAATATAAACCTGCACAAATAAAACAACTCAAGGTTCTCAGATCGGAAAAACTGGTTAACGATGGAATTCAAACCGGACTTTTGCTACTGGTAAGTATGGGGTTGATATTGTTGACTGGAAGAAAGAAAATTGGGAAATATCCATTCTTAATTCTCATTGCAATTCTTGTGATCACTGACCTTCTGCTTATTGACAGTAGATTCCTGCAAAACGTAACTTCGCAGCAAAATATTGAGAAACATTATGAAAAAACAGATGCTGATAAATTCCTTCTTAAAGATACAGAAAATTACAGGATCTATCCGCTTGCCAGAGAATTTGGTCAGAATAGCTGGGCATATTATCATCAAACGATCGGTGGATATCATGGAGCAAAACTGAAGAGATATCAAGAAATAATCGAGAATTGCCTAAATGCAGAATTCCTCGATCGGATACCGATAAACTGGAATATTGTGAATATGCTTAATGCAAAATATGTGATCTTCACTCAAAAATTACCCTTGGATAATCTGGAATATGCTTATTATGATAGGAAGCAAAAGCAAACAGTTTATTTAAATAATACATATCTTCCACGAGTCTGGTTTGTTAATAATACAGAACTCATAAAGGATAAAAAGGCGATCTGGAAAAAACTGAACGATCCCGAATTTTCTCCAGCAATAACTGCTATTGTAGAAAAAGAAGTTCCTACAACTTATGCTCCTTCGGAATCCTCTGTTACTCCAATAGGATTTGGACTACACGACATAAAATTCAATGTAGTTACAGATACTACTTCATTCCTGACAGTAAGCGAAATTTATTATCCTGCAGGCTGGAAAGCTTTCATTGATGGAAAAGAAACTGAAATATTTTCAACAAATTATATCCTGCGTGGAGTTGTTGTTCCAAAAGGTGAGCATGTAGTAGAAATGAAATTTGAATCCAGTACATATTCATGGAGTTTGAAACTCAGCCTTATCGGATTGATCCTGGCTGTATTGATCTTCCTGATAGGACTCTATATTTACATTCGTTCAAACTTTCAAGGGAAAATAGTCTATGTCATCAAAGAATAAATTGTATGTTGTAGCCACGCATATTGGAAATCCTGAAGATATTACTTTAAGAGCATTAAAAGTTCTTAAAGAGGTGGATTTTGTGATCTGTGAGGAATTTAAAGTAGGAAGCAGGTTGTTAAAGAGTTATGACATAAAGAAACCAATGGAGCTTTTAAACGAACATAACGAAGCTGAACAGACACAGGTAATTCTGGATAGACTGGTTATGAATGGTGAAACTGCTGCAATGATAAGCGATGCAGGAACTCCACTCTTTGCAGATCCCGGTAATAATTTGGTTTGGAGCTGTCATCAAAATGGGATCAATGTAGTTCCAATTCCCGGTGCATCATCCATAATGGCAGCATTGATGGTTAGCGGACTTAATCTTGAGCAATTTTTATATTATGGCTTTTTGCCAGCTAACAAAGATGAACGCAAACGAGCAATTAAACGCCTTCCTAATAATTATGATCTTGTCTTTCTGGAAACACCTTACCGACTCAAGCAGTTTCTTGGCGATTTGAAAAAGATATTGGGTCCAAACAGGCAAGCGATCATTGCTTATAAACTCACACAATCGAACGAGAAAATATTTTGGGGAAGTTTACAAGAACTTTCTGTTATGATTCAAGAGCTTCCAAAAGGTGAATTTGTTTTTATCTTAAGAAAAATCGAAATGAATAAAAGGAGAAAATATGCAAGATAAAAAATGGTTTTTCATTGTTAACTCAACCGCCGGAAGAGGTAAGACTGGTAAGAAGATAAGTAAACTGGTTATCGCATTAAATGAACACAAATTCGACTATGAAATAGAATTGACCAAAGCAGCAGGTCACGCAACCCAACTCGCACAAGAAGCCATTAAAAGAGGATTTTGCAATATTATTTCTGTGGGTGGAGACGGCACATTGAATGAAGTAGTTAATGGAGTAATGCTCTCAGGAAAAGTGGAAGAAGTAAATGT
>JAGLPW010000170.1 GCA_023137125.1 Candidatus Cloacimonadota bacterium
AGTTCCAAATAGCACTTGTAAGTTGTGCAGTTGGAGCCATGAAAGACATATCACTATCGTTTCCTATGGAATAAATACCTGCAGCTTCAGCGGCTTCTTGTGGTCCGGCTGAGTCTGTACCTTGTGTGATCAGATCACAACCAGCAGCGATCATTGTGTTTGCAGCTTCTTTTTCATGAACAGGATCGAACCATGAATTTGTCCAAATAACCATTACAGTCGCATCGGGATTAACGCTTCTGGCGCCAAGTGTGAATGCATTAATATGACGAACGATCTCAGGAATTGGGAACGGAGAAACATAACCAAGTTTGCCGTTTTTAGACATTGTTCCAGCAACAACTCCAGCCATATATTTTGTTTGATACATTCTTCCAAAATAATTTGTTGAGTTTTCAGCAGTTTTATATCCGCTACAGTGATGGAATTTCACATCAGGATATTTTGCGGCAACTTCGATAGTTGGGTCCATATATCCAAATGAAGTTGTGAAGATCATATTACAGCCGGATTCAACAAGTTCAGTAATAACACGTGTAGCTTCTGCACCTTCTGGTACACTCTCAACAAAAGTTGATTCATCAACGAATTTAAGTTCTTCCATTGCTTTTCGACCAACATCATGAGCAGTTGTCCAACCTGCATCTTCAACCGGGCCTACATAAACATAACCGGCTTTTAAGTTTTCACTTTTGGCAGCTCCGCCACCACATCCTGAAATAAGCATAATTGCTGCAATTGTTACAAAAATCCAAAATAATTTTTTCATAGTTACTCCTTTCTTTTTTTGTTTAACTTTCAATTATTATTATAATTACGATGTTAACACACAAATATTTTCATTTACGATATTGTTTATCAAATTATTCTTTTCTCGAATTGTGATTTGAAATGTTCTGAATTGTGAATGTTGGAACCCATTTATTAAGTTTACATATAATAAATTTTTATTAATTCCAATATCTTTTATTTTCATTAATACAAAATAAGCTAAATGTACAATTCGGTGTCAAGAGGAAAATTTGAGTCTAAGTAAACTGCAAATCACAACAAACCTTTTGCTTGACATACATCCCAATACTTTTTTTTGAAGAGAAAATTGTTATCATTATGGAGTATTAAATGAGTGGTAATCGTATTGAAGAACATCCGATCTTACCAATTGCGGATCGGGAAGAAATCAATTTTTATTGGAACGGGAAGAGATTTGCTGCTAAAAAGGGTGAAGTGATATCTTCTGCTCTCTTTGCAAACGGAATTAAAATCTTTGGACATCACCACAAAGATGGTAGTGCCCAAGGTATATTCTGCGCTAATGGTCAATGTGCTAAATGTGCAGTTATAGTAGATGGCATTCCTTTGAAATCTTGTATGACAATTGTGAAACCGGGAATGAAAGTTGAAAGTGTGGAAGGATTACCAAAACTTCCTCAAACCGAAAAGCATGAGATCAGTGATATTGAAGAATTTGAATATGATGTATTGATAATTGGCGGAGGACCTGCCGGTCTTTCTGCTGCGATACAGCTTGGTGAGCATAATATCAAAACACTGATAGTTGATGATAAAACTGAAACTGGTGGGAAACTCGTTCTTCAAACTCATAAATTCTTCGGTTCTGTAGAAGATTCTTTTGCTGGCACCAGGGGAAATGATATTGGAAAAATACTGGCACAAAAAGTTAATGAAAATAAGAATATAGATGTTTGGACAAATAGCATTGCTCTTTATGTTTACAAAGATAAAAAAGTTGGAATCTTAAATAACGATGTTTATAAATTAGTTAAACCGAAGATCATTTTAAATGCAGCAGGAGCAAGAGAGAAATTCTTGCGTTTCAAAGGTAATTCACTGGCTGGAATTTATGGTGCAGGAGCATTTCAAACTCTGGTAAATCGTGATCTTGTACGACCTACGAGCAGACTTTTTATTGTTGGTGGTGGGAACGTGGGACTCATCGCAGGTTATCATGCACTGCAAGCTGGAATTGAGGTTGTAGGACTGGTAGAAGCAATGCCGAAATGTGGTGGATACAAAGTTCATGCAGACAAACTTGCGCGGCTTGGTGTTCCGATATATACATCTCATTCTGTGTTGCAGGCAAATGGGAAAGAGATAATTGAGTCGGTTACAATATCACAAATTGATGAAAAATTTAATCCCGTAAAAGGAACTGAAAAAACATTTGAATGTGATACACTTCTCATTGCAGTAGGATTGGAAAGTGTAAGTGAATTTACCGATGAAGCAGAAACTGCCGGAATAAGAGTACTTTCTGCAGGTGATGCCAAGGAAATCGCTGAGGCATCTTCTGCTATGTTCAATGGTAAAATTGCCGGACTGAAGATCGCTAAAGAAATTAACCCGAATGTAGAAGAAATTCCAAATAGTTGGTTCGATAAAGCAGAAATTTTAAAAAAGGAAGCTGGCAAAACTTATGATTATAATATAATTGAAATTGAAGAAGGAATTTTTCCGGTTATTCACTGCTTACAAGAAATTCCCTGTAATCCCTGCAGCACGATCTGTCCTACAAATTCAATTTTTATGAAGGGTGATCCGATAATGGATTTGCCGGTATATGAAGGCAGATGTATTGGTTGTGGAAAATGTGTGACAATCTGCCCGGGGTTGGCCATTACACTTGTAGATTTTCGAAAAGATATTGTATTTCCAACAGTTACACTTCCATATGAAGTTTCAAATCATAAAATTAGTATTGATGATGAGATACTTTGTGTGGATATTGATGGAATGGAACTCGGCATGTTTGCAGTAATACAGGTTCTTGATGTAAAAGCAAACAACAGAACTCAGCTTATTAAACTGAAAGCTCCCAAAAATATTGCGAAAAAGATCGTCTCTTTCCAGATCCAGAAAGCTGAAGTTTCCAAGCAAAAAGAAACAGAAATTCAAAACATCTCTGATGAAGAAATGGTTTGTCTTTGTGAGAGAGTTACAGCAAAAGAGATTCTGGATCTTATCCGAAAAGGAATTACAGATATGAACCAGATCAAGGCGATAACTCGTACCGGGATGGGACCTTGCGGAGCGAAGAGTTGTGATAATCTTATCATGCAATTATTCAGGCAGGAAGGAATTTTGTTGGATAGGGTAGAACCGAATACAAGAAGACCGATTTTTGTTGAAGTACCTTTGGGTAAGTTTGCTGATGGGAAAAAATAGCTCACGGATTTACAGATAATCATGGATATGTGTGACAAAAAAAAATCAGTGTTTTGTTTGTTGAAAATCTTAGCGCCTTTGCGTTCTTTGCGGTGAAAAAAATCAGTGAAAGTCAGTGGCATAATAGGAGAAATAATGTCGAACTATGACGTAATTATTATTGGAGCAGGTTCAGTTGGTGTTCCTACAACATTAGCTCTATCGGAAAAAAAATTGAAAGTTCTGGTGATCGACTCTAAATCATCTGCAGGTCAGGAGAATAATAAAAAAGCTATTGGTGGTATTCGAGCAACACATTCAGATTTTGGGAAGATAAAAGTTTCCCAGAGAAGTATCGAAATTTTTTCAACTTGGAAGGAAAAATATGGTGATGATATCGGCTGGATGGCTAATGGTTATAGCTTCCCCGCCTATAATAATGAAGATGAAAAGAAGCTTAAGGATCTAATGAAAATTCAGCATTCTTTTGGTTTGAATATAAAATGGATATCTCCTGAAGAATATGAAAAATTGGTTCCGGGAATTAATATTGATGGTCTTCGAGGTTCTACATATTCTCCGGATGATGGTTCGGCATCTCCACTTCTCGCATTAAATGCGTTTTATTATAAAAGTTTAGATTACGGTGCAGAATATAAATTTAATGAAAGTGTAATTAATATTGAATTAAAAGATAATAAAATCTCTCAAATCGTTACAGATAAGGGACAATATTCTGCCGATACCATTATAAACGCTTCTGGTAATAATGCTAAAGAGATTGGGGAGATGATGGAAATTGATCTGCCGGTAATTCCTGATAGCCATGAAGGAGCAATAACCGAACCGGTAGAAAGATTTTTTGAGCCGATGGTGGTTGATACGCGTCCAATAAAGGGATCTGCGAATTATTATTTTTACCAAAATAATGAAGGACAGGTTATCTTCTGTATCACTCCGTCTCCTTCTATTATTGGAACAGATAGCGATTCAACTTCTGAATTCTTACCCCAAGTTGCAAAAAGGATGGTTGAGCTTTATCCTCGTCTTGCCAATTTAAAAGTCCGCAGAACCTGGCGTGGACAATATCCGATGACACCAGACGGTTTCCCGATAGTAGGAAGATCAAAAGAAATACCAAACCTGATAAATGCAGTAGGAATGTGCGGACAGGGTTATATGTTGGGTCCAGGTCTGGGAGAACTTATTACTCGAATCGTAACCAATGAATTTTCTGATGATGATATTAGGGCATTGAAAAGTTTTGATCCTTACCGTGATTTTTCGGGAATGGAGCAGTTTAAATAAATGAGACTTTGGGTTTTGGGTATTGGGTTTTTGGTATTAGGTACAAGGTATTTAGTATATGGCTGGAGGTTTTTTAGTTAATGAAAGTTGAGATAAAAAAAATTACAGAATATGACTTTGATAAAATCTATAATTTTATCGAAACTCTTGATCTTGAAGAAATTCTTCAAGACAAGAAAAAAATCCTCTTAAAGCCAAATCTCTTAGGTGCATTTCCACCAGAAAAAGCTGTAACAACAAACCCTGTAGTTGTTGATGCAGTTATTACTTACTTAAAAAAAATTAGGAAAGATATTATGCTGGGAGATAGCCCCGGAGGCTCCACATCTGTTAAACTTGTCTGGGAAAAAACCGGTATGAAACAATTAGCAGAGAAACACAATATCCCGTTGGTTAACTTCAAAACTGGTGGATTAATTCACCAAAGAACAAAAACTCTGAGGTTCCCAATCACAAAATATATCTGGGACGTGGATGCAGTGATTAACCTTAGTAAATATAAAACACACAGTTTGATGTCATATACAGGCGCTGTAAAAAATCTGTATGGTTTAATTCCGGGACTAAAAAAATCTGATTATCACAAAGAGCATCCCGAACATGCCCAATTTGCAAAAGTAATTTCAGGATTGTATTCACTTGTGAAAGATAGGATTGTCATTAATATAATGGATGGAATTGTAGGTATGGAAGGTGAAGGGCCATCTGCCGGAGATCCCAGAAATTTTGGAGTGATGTTTGCCAGCAAGTCTGCTTCTGCACTTGATTTTGTAGCTTCAAGCATGATGGGATTCCAGCCTGATAAATTAGAATATATTTTGCCTTCATTAGAATTTGATGGCATAGAACCATCTGAAATTGAAGTTTCCGATGAATGGCAGCATTTCAAATTCCACAAAGTTAAAATAAAAAAGATTGGATTATATGTAAAAATTTTAGCATACTCACCAAAAATATTGAAAGATGTTTTTAAAAAGCATTTCACATATTATCCCGATTTCAATGATAAATGCAGAAAGTGCAATATTTGCGTAGAGAGTTGTCCTATGCAGGTAATGACGCTTGGAAAAGGAGATGCTCATCCAATAATTAATTATGATAAATGCATAAAATGTATGTGTTGTCATGAGATGTGTCCGTACCAGGCAATTTATGTGCATAAGAGCTTTCTGGCAAAATTTATAATAAAATAATTTGAATTTCTCCTTGCGTTCTATTTTGTTTCTTTTTTAAATTGTAAAAGTAATAAGGAGGTGAATATGATAAGACTTAAATGGTTTGGTCATAGTATGTGGAAAATATCAAATGATAATGTTTCCATAATCACAGATCCTTTTACGGATATTGGTTATAAAATGCCAACAACAGAAACGGCTGATATAATCTTAAGTTCACACGATCATTTTGACCATAATAATTTTGAACTGATCGGTGGGAATCCGGAAATAATAAAAATTGAAGGAAAATTTAATATATCTGGAATTAATATTCAGACTTTCCAAACTTTTCACGATGAAACAAAAGGCAGTGAACGCGGTGATAATCTGCTTATGAAATTTGAACTAGATGGAAGAACATTTCTACATTGCGGTGATCTTGGACACATGATCTCTGATGAATTAATTGAAGAGATCGGAGATATTGATGTACTGATGATCCCAATAGGTGGTCATTATACAATTGATGCAAAAACTGCAAAAAGTATTGCTGATAAAATAGATCCAACAATTGTATTTCCAATGCACTATAAAACAGATGTTCTGGATTTTCCAATTAAACCTGTTGAAGAATATCTCAAATTGGTAGATGATAACTATCATCAAAATTCCAATCAAATTGAACTTGCAGAAGATGACTTTTCTTCTAACCAGACAATTACATTGAACTATGAATAAAATCAAATTTTCCAAAAAATCATTTGTCTACATCATCATAGCTTTATTAATCTTATATATCCTTTTTTTTGATAGTGCCAGTTTTTATAAAACACTTATAATTAAAAATAAGCTGACAACCCTTCAGCATGATATTGAAAAATTAAAAAAAGAGAATGGACAGCTTAAATTAGAAAACAAGAAATTAGAAAGTGATAAAAATTTTTTGGAAAAAAAAGCTAGAGAACTTGGGATGCAAAAAGAAGGGGAAGAGATTTTTATTTTCAAGGAAAGTGAAGGTCTCTAAAACCTAATGATTTTGAATTATTACGAAAAGGATTTGACAAAAAGAAACTTACTTTATCTAACTGACAAATAAAGAAAATGAGAAAAATTCTCTGTGATTAATTAGTGGAATGAGTTATTGATATTTGAATTTCGAAAATTTTGGTTATTTATAATTGAGATTTTACTATCGCAACTTAGTTTTTTTTGAAAACTTGATTGATTAAACATTTAAATTTTAAATGAGGAGAAAAACAAATGAAAAAACTTGTTATTATTATGATTGTATCTTTTCTAATCTTTGGACTTTCACTAAATGCAAGGACTAAAAATGTAGTTGGCGTAAGAGCGCTAACCGGTTTAGCACCCTATCAGCAATTTAATTCATCTACAGAACAACCAGTTATTTCCCCAAATCCAAGTCGTGATCCCGATTATCAGGTTTATGCTTATAATGCCTATGATCCATCTGGAACAAATCCACAAGGTCCTGTAACTTTTATACTGAATGATCCTCTTGGACTCACATCTCTTGCAGCTACAACATCTAGTGATTTCATTGCGGGTGGTTGTTGGATTGCAGATGAAGAAACCTGGTATGGTAGCCAATATGGCGGAGGATTATATTCTATTGATATTACTACTGGAGCAATGACTTACATTGCAGGAACAACAGAAAGTCTAAGTGGCATTGAATTTGACGATGCTTCTGGGATATTGTACGGAACGGATGGCTACAGTTTATATACTGTTGATTGGACAACTGGAGCAACAACTTTTATAGGATCTCACAATCTTCCTGGATCACTTCTGATGATCGGGATCGCAGGTGATGGTGATGGAAATTTATACGGTGTTACAGTTGATTTCAGTGCCATTTCCGATTTGTATCAAATCGATTTGGCCTCAGGAAATGCAGCATCCCTGGGTTCAACAGGTGGGCAGCTTCTATATGCACAAGATCTTGCTTTCGATAAAGACGATGGTGTCCTTTATTCAGCAGCATATTTTGGAGACGGAACTCCTCCCGGATTGTATTCAATAGATACAAGTACTGCTGCAATGACTCAAATAGGTGATTTCCCCAATGGAATGGAAGTATCAGGTTTTGCTATTCCATATACTCTGGCAGAAGATGACGCTCCTGCTGCTGTAAGTGATCTTGTTGTAACCCCAGATGCCGGTGGTGCTCTTATTTGTGAACTTGAATGGATTAATCCTGACCTTACTTTTGCTGGAGATCCACTTACTGAATTACTTGAAACAAGAGTATATCGTGATGGTAACCTTGTTTACACAAACTCTAATCCTGGTATTGGTGATCCCGATAGTTATACTGATGCACTTACTGCATCCGGTTTGTATAATTATAGTGTAACAGCTTATAATTCTGCTGGTGAGAGTCCTGCAGTTTCATTTGAGACTTGGGTTGGTGAAGATGTTCCTAATGTTGTTGAAGATCTTCTACTTGTTGGGGAATTTGGTCATGGTCACCTTACATGGACAAATCCTACAACCGGTTTAAACGGTGGTGCTTTCAATAATGCTATTCTTGGATATCACATTGAAAGAAATGATGGAGCTATGTTTGAAGTAACGGGTATACTTACAGAATATTGGGACACAACTATTCCTGGTGCTGCTAGTTATTACTATGAAGTTACAGCATACAATGCCACAGGCGATGGTGGTGTTGCAACTTCTAATACTGCTCTTCTAAATGCTGGTGGTACTCTTGTTATGGAAGATTTTAGCACCTGGTTACCAGCAGGTTGGACAACAACCTCAACTTCCGGTCAGATCAACTGGGTACAGGGATCCGGTAACTATGCAGGTGGAATTGCTCCGGAAGCTCAATTCAATTGGTCACCTTCTACTGTAGCAACACAAAGATTAATTTCACCAGTTCTGGATACTTCTGGTGCAACTGACTTGGCTTTAGAATTCAAACACTCTATAAGCGATTATAATGGTGCATATGCGTTATACGTTCAAACTACAAGTGATGGAACTACCTGGAATAATGTACTGGTAATCCCACCTGCTACCATTCCTGCTACAACAGTTGTTGAAACTGTAACATCTCCTGATGTAGGTTCAGCAACTTTCCAAATTGCCTGGGTATTTGATGGTGATTCATATAATATCAATAACTGGTGGGTGGATGATGTTATGCTCATAGGTCCCTATAGCTCTCCTGATCCTGGATATATTACAGGTACAGTAACTCTGGAAGGTGGAACTGGAGACGTGGAAGATGTTCAAGTAATTGCAGCTTATATGACTGTTAATCCTGACGCAGCCGGTTTTTATGAAATTGAAATTTTACCGGGTACGTTCGATGTAACAGCTATTCTTGATGGTTATGATCCAGATATGGTAGCAGGCGTAGTCGTTGATGAAGGTGCTACTACTTCAGATGTAGACCTAGTGCTTGAAGCAATTGTTGGTGCCGATGATGAAGTAGTAATTACAACAAAACTTCTAAGCAACTATCCCAATCCGTTCAATCCAGTTACAAATATTGCTTATTCAATTAATGAGACAGGTAATGTTACAATAGACGTTTACAACTTAAAGGGTCAACTTGTTAAATCACTTGTGAATAAAGTATTAGAAACAGGTGATCACATAGTAACCTGGAACGGCAGAGATAATTCAAATAAATCCGTAGCTAGTGGTGTATATTTCTACAAGATGAAGTCTAGCAACTTTACTGCAACTAAGAAAATGATCCTTATGAAGTAAGGGAATTTAGCCTGACCACTTGCAAGTGGTCAGGCAACTTTCTATTTTTCATGAAGTAAAGGAATTTAGCCCCGACCGAGTATTGTAAGGGCTACTTTCTTCCTTATGAAATAGCAATTAACCGCTAGGAATTTAGCCTTTCAGCGAAAGCTGAGAGGCTTTTTTTATTTTATTGTGAAATAACATTTGTTGTTAGTATAATATACGCTCTGACTTGTGTTGAACATTTTTTTTGCCTGCCTTATCGAAAAATTAATTATGATAATCTCAATCAAAGGAGCGATTAAAGGAGCGATTATATAGATATAATAAGTAATATGAATTGTATTAGATATTATATTTAATGCATAAGTTATTAAAATTTTCTGCGAGAAAATAATTTGACAGGTTCAACTCAAAAAAAAATAAATGACGCTCTTTATGAATAAGCAGAAAATATAGAATTTATATATTACTGGAATAATTTATGCATAATAATTCCATTATAAAATAGATGCTATAGATAAAAAAATGTTTAGAAGGATTTTATATTGATAAAAAAGAACATTAATTTCAAAAACCAAAATGAACTATTACTATCGAATTTTAAAACTTCTCATCTCAAATCGTTAATATCGAATTTATTAATTATTAATTGTTAACCAAAAAATTATTTAGGAGAAATTATGAAAAAGAAATTAATTGTTTTCTCGATCTTATTATTGGCAGTTAGCATTTTTGCAACATCTGCAAATCTGTTACAATATGGAGAGAGTAATGTTAATCGTGAAGAAATTACAAAGGGAAACCCTAACGTCTTAAGCCGGGATATCTTGGTCGAGCAATTACCGAACCAGGTTAATGGTTTGTTTTGCGATGGATCATATACTCAAGTGATAGCTGAGAACTTTATTCTAAGTGAAGACACAACTATTGAAGGAGTAGTAATTTGGGGTGGAAACTATCCAAATAACATTCCTATGGATCCGGATTACTTAACAGTAGCTTTCCATACTGATGCTGCCGGAGCTATCGGCACAATGATCTCAACTGAAGAAGATGTACCTTACGTTAAAGAATTAACAGGTACTCAGCTTTTTGGAGTTGATGAGTGGTTATATACAATGACCTTAGCAAATCCTGTTGATCTAACTGCTGGAACTTATTGGATAGAATTCTACAATACAACTGGAGGACCTTATCCTACTGTTGATACTTTCTTCTGGGAAACGGGTGATGTTGACCCTGTGAACGGTATTGTTGGAAGTGCTTGGGCAACTGTAGCACCAGGAAGTGGCTGGAACTATGATACAGCTACCGATTTATCAATTCAAATTTTAAGTGGTCAACCCTTACCACCTGCTCCAATTGAAAACCTTGCTGTAGATGAATCTACTGGTCTTCTTACTTGGGATGCTCCAAGTGGTGGTGGTGGAGATCTTATTGAACTCGTTCAGCATGATGGTAATCCAGCAAATGCATATTACCAAGATTGGGACAGTGGTTATGGTGTTGTCTATGATTTGTCTGGTTACACTAATGTAACAATCGAAATGGTTGACTTCCGTCACTCTCCCTGGGGTGTTTTCGGAACTTGGGATTACAGTATTCACATTGTTAACTGGGATACATACACAGAAATTACAGAAGTAACCGGTCTGCAAACAACCGGAGATGATATCTGGGAAGAAGGCATTGATCTTGGATCAATTTCAGCATCTGGACTTGTTGGTATCTTCATGGAGCCAATGGGAAATGTAGCAGCTGACGCTTATCCATGTATTGACAGCGATGATATAGGACCTGACGGACTCTCTTACTACGGTCCATTATCTGATTATTCAGCAATGGCTCTTTCTGGAATTGGTGACTTCCTAATGGATCTTTGGATCATGGGTGAGTCTACTGATGGTGTAGTAAAAGCTAAGAAATACGAAGCTAACTTTGGTAATGGAATTTCTCGTGTAGAGAGTACAATTCCATCATTTGATTTCATTACTCTAAACCAGACTGTTTCAACACGTGATCTTATAGGTTATGATGTATACTTAGATGGTGTTCTTCAGGGTGATACTACAGATCTTGAATATTTACTTGAAGATCTTGTAAATGGTGATGAATATTTAGCTGGTGTAGTGGCTGTATATGATGAAGGTGATTCAGATGTTGTTGAGCTCACTTTTACTTACACAGGAACAGAAGCAGGAAATGATATTGTAGCAACAACAATGCTAAAAGGTAACTATCCTAATCCATTCAATCCTGTTACAAATATTGCTTACTCAATTCAAGATGCAGGCAATGTAACAATAGAAGTTTACAACTTAAGAGGTCAGCTTGTTAAGACACTTGTAAATGAAGTTAAAGAGACAGGTGATCATACAGCAATCTGGGATGGTACAGATAATACAAA
>JAGLPW010000171.1 GCA_023137125.1 Candidatus Cloacimonadota bacterium
GCAGGAGAATGCATTATGAAAGAAATCGTAATAATTTCCGGAAAAGGCGGAACAGGGAAAACATCGATCACAGCTTCTTTTGCTTATTTAGGAGGAAAGGATGTTATTATAGCAGATTGCGATGTAGATGCTGCGGACATGCATCTTTTGATGCAACCTGATCGAGGGAAATCTCAAGATTTTTATAGCGGATTACTCGCAGAAATAGATCAGGAAAAGTGCATAAAATGCGGAAAATGTGCTGAAGTTTGTCGCTGGGATGCAATTCCTGTTATTGATAATAAATATCTTGTTCAACCTCTTTATTGTGAAGGTTGTGGATATTGTGCACTTGTTTGCCCTACCGATGCAATAAGTATGAATGAGCAGAATGTGGGAAAATGGTATTTATCCAACGTAAAAACTGGCACAAAAATGGTGCATGCAAAATTGGGGATTGGTGCAGAGAATTCCGGAAAATTAGTAGCCAAAGTAAAAAATGAAGCGAAAGCGATAGCGGAAAAAGAAGGGAAAGAAATTGTTATTGTAGACGGATCACCCGGAATTGGATGTCCGGTGGTTTCATCACTTTCCGGTGCTAGTTATGTCGTGCTTGTAACAGAACCTTCCGTCTCCGGGATTCATGATCTGAAACGAGTTTACGAACTTGTGAAGAAATTTGGCATTAAAGCAGGATGCATCATCAATAAAGCAGATATTAATACAAATAAGACAAACGATATTCGTAAATTCTTAGAATATGAAAAAATTGATTTTATCGCCAATATTCCTTATGATGAAGATTTCACAAAAGCTATGACGATGGGAAAGACAATTGTAGAATATAATAGCGGGAATATAAAACAGATTTTAGAAAATAGTTGGAAAAAAATAAAAAAGATATAGCTTACGATGAACACAGACAAAAATAATCATCCGCGAAATTAACAAGGAAGCACGAAAAAATACTTCGTGTAACTTAGTGTTCTTAGTGGCTAAAAAAGGAAGTTTAAATGAAAATATTATTAACAGCAAAAGGAACAGAATGGGATTCCAAAATGGATCCAAGATTCGGTAGAACTGAGTTTTTCTTTATCTATGATGAAGAAACTGAAAAAATTGAAACTTATGATAACCGAGCAATTGCTAATGAAGCACATGGAGCCGGACCAAAGACTGCGCAAAAAATGGCAGAGTTTGGTGTGAACATACTTCTCACTGGTAATGGACCAGGTGGAAATGCCGCAACTGTTGTAAAACAGACTGGTACAATAGTATTTGTGGGTGCAGGTGAAATGACGGTAAAAGAAGCTTATGATGCATACAAAAATGGAGAATTGAAAGAATTTTAAGTTCATAGGAGAAATCAAATGGAGATATTTTTCGATGTTCTAAGACATGCGTTAATGATCACTGGATTTGTATTCGTGATGATGCTCATTATAGAATATATCAATGTTCAAACCAAGGGATTGTGGCAAACTAATCTTGCTAAATCCAAATGGAAACAATATTTTCTTGCTGCTTTCTTGGGTGCTATTCCAGGATGTCTTGGAGCCTTTACGGCCGTTACTTTATTTTCTCATCGAATTATATCCTTTGGGGCAGTAGTAACAGCTATGATAGCAACCAGCGGAGATGAAGCATTTATAATGTTGGCAATGTTCCCACAGAAAGCAATCTTACTTATAGGTATAATTTTTATAATTGGAATTATTGCCGGATTCATTACAGATAAATTTGTCTCTCCAAAACATTTTGAAACAAAATTTGCTCACAATAAATTTCCTATGCATGAAGAAGAAAGATGTGATTGTTTTCCGCACAAAAATCTATTTTCTAATTTTAAAAAGACATCGATTCCACGTATATTAATGATCATTATAGTAACTATGTTTTTATTTGGGACTATTTCGGGTGAGATAGGTCCGCAAAATTGGAATTGGATAAGATTTACTATCATGTTTACTTCTTTGATAGCTCTACTTATTGTGATCACAGTACCAGAGCACTTTTTAGAAGAACACCTTTGGGAACATATTGTTAAAGTTCATATTCCAAAGATTTTCCTATGGACTTTTGGAACATTACTCGCAGTTCATATTCTGCTTATATTAGTTGATTTTAACAGTTGGATAGCCAGTAATATGTTCATTGTTTTAGTTGTTGCACTTTTGATAGGTATAATCCCCGAATCGGGGCCACACCTTATTTTTGTTACCTTATTTGCATCAGGGACAATTCCATTCAGTATCTTGCTTGCTAGCTCAATTGTTCAAGATGGACACGGTATGTTGCCAATGCTTGCGGAATCTAAAAAAGGATTTATTTCTGTAAAGATCGTTAATATCATTTTTGGTTCAATCGTGGGAATAATTGGTTTATTAGTAGGATTTTAATTAATAAATACTCATAGAAACACGGCAAAGAGATTTGACTTTTGCTTTAGAAATCTTCGTGTGTTTAGTGAATAAAAAGGAGAAAATTATGGAATACAAGAAATATCCGGAAAGAGAACTCTCAAGTGTTATTTCTATTCCGTTTATATGGGGAATGTTTATATTTTTTATTGTTTTTGATATAGCTCTGGAAATTTATCATCAGATCAGTTTTAGAATTTTTAAATTACCAATTGTAGATAGAAAAAAATATATCAAAATCGACAGACATAAACTAAATTATCTATCATTTCCAGATAAGATGAGATGTGTGTATTGTGGTTATGCAAATGGCGTGCTGGCATATGCTGTAAAGATAACGGGGGATACGGAAGAATATTGGTGTGCCATAAAACATGAAAGAGATGATAATTTTGTAGAACCTCCACATCAAAAAGATTTTGTGGAATTTAGAGATGAAGAAGAATTTGTAAATAGATTTCAAAATGATAATAATAAAGAGTCAGTAACAACTGATTGATACGCATAAATACAGATATTATTTAATATGAAAAATAAGAAAATATTTCAATTTGGAAATGTGCTAACTGTCTCTTTTGCACATCTTTCGCACGATATCTATTCCGCTTTTTTGGCTCCACTTCTTCCTCTACTAATCTCAAAGTTGGGTATTTCACTTTCAATGGCAGGACTACTGGATGTTGCCAGAAAAATCCCTTCACTTTTTAATCCATTGATTGGATTAATTGCAGATCGAATTTGTGTAAGATATTTTATTATTCTTACACCTGCCCTTACCGGAATAGCCATGAGTTTATTGGGAACAGCTCCCAGTTATCCGATTCTGCTGATTTTATTATTTGTAGCTGGTATCAGTAATACTCTTTTTCATGTTCCTTCTCCGGTTATGATAAAGCATGTTTCGGCAGATCAGATCGGGAAGGGCATGAGTTATTATATGCTGGGAGGAGAAATTGCCAGAACCCTGGGACCACTTTTAATTACAGCAGCAATTTCATGGTGGGGATTAGAAGGTTCCTGGCGCGTAATGCCACTCGGTATTATCGCATCCATCATTCTTTACTTAAAGCTAAAGAATGTTAGTATCAATAAAGATTTTCAGAGAAAGAAGAAAGAAACTGGTGCAAGAGAAACATTTAAAAAACTCATTCCCTTCTTTCTGATAATCTCTGGAATTACAATCTTCAGAGCTGCCATGAAATTAGCACTCACACTCTATCTACCCACATTTCTAACTCAACAGGGGAATAGTTTATGGCTTGCAGGGATATCACTTGCTGTATTACAATTCTCAGGAGCTATCGGAACTTTTTTTGCAGGTCCAATCTCAGATAAATTCGGCAGAAAAAATATACTACTAATCACTTCAATTATCAATCCGATCTTAATGTGGATCTTCATCTCCTTGAATGGCAGCTTCATGATCCCGCTTCTTATTGTGATGGGATTTTTTCTTTTTGCGTCTGGTCCAGTTTTGCTGGCACTTGTCCAGGAAACCGATTCCGATCATCCTTCTTTTGTGAATGGAATTTATATGACAATAAGTTTCGGAGTTAGTTCACTTATGGTTTTATTGATCGGATTTTTAGGTGATAGCTTTGGATTAATAATAACTTATAGATTTTGTGCCGTCATCTCTATTGCATCAATCCCGTTTATCTTATTGCTTTCGAATAAAAAAGCATAACCGTTAAATTATTATTTTTAAAAAACCTTAGAGAAGGACGATTTGAAAATTCTAAATTAATAAGGCCCTTTCAGGGTTCTTTATTTCCATACTTTTTTATTGACCTGCATATTTGAACTTATTCTCTGGTCATCGGAGATAATATGAAAAACGTCGCAATAATCACCGCTGGAGGTAGCGGGACAAGAATAAAGAGTGATAGGAAGAAACAGTTCATTGAAATAATGGATCGTCCTCTTCTATTTTGGACCATAGATAAATTTGCCGGTCATCCCGGTATTAATCAGATCATTATTACACTACCGCAAGATGAGGTTGAGGCTTATAAAACAATTATTGAAAAAGAATATCGTAATTTTACGATTTCTATCATTATAGGTGGAAAGCAGCGACAGGACTCGGTTTATAATGCACTCACCCTTTGCCCCGAAGATACTGATCTTGTTTTAATTCATGATGGGGTTCGACCATTTATTTCACAAAACGAAATATCCAACCTGATAAAAAAAACACAACAGAAGCAAGCTGTAATTCCTGTAAGTAAAGTAAAAAATACTATTAAAAAGATCAAACAAGATAAAGTAATAACAACCGTGCAAAGAGATGATCTTGTTAATGCTTTAACCCCGCAGGTATTCCAATATAAATTAATAAAACAATGCCATGACGATGCAAAAAAGATAAATCTTTATTGTACTGATGATGCAGCGTTACTTGAACACTTTGGACATTCTGTTTATACTATAGAATGTTCTACACATAATATTAAGATCACAGATCAATTTGATATGGAAATTGCTGAACTAATATTAAAATATAACATTTTAGGAGATAATTAATGAGCAGATTGAAAGATCTGAAAATTACGATACCAATTCCAGTATTTGGCATTGGTTGTGGAGTGCTTGGGTTAAGTATGTTCAAAACAACACTTAAACTTGGTGAATATGCATCAACTCTGTTAAAAGCACTAGAATACCGCGGATACGATTCAACCGGTGCAGTTTTTCAAAAAGATAAAATGGAAGTAACATTACTCAAAGATGTTGGTGCACCAAGTACTTTGGTTAAAACCTTAGGGATCGAGATGGAAAGTGGAAAAATATTTTGCGGTCAAGTACGCTGGGCAACTTTTGGAAGTGTAACCAAAAAAAATGCACAACCCCATGTTGTCAAATGTAAGAATTTCATTTACGGGGCACATAATGGAAACATTACAAATACCCATGAACTCAAAAATTTTCTTCTTTCAGAAGGGCATAATGTTGTTTCTGACAATGATGGAGAAATGCTTGTTCATATTATTGAGCACTATTTTGAAAATGAACTGAGTAAAATTGAACGTTCTAAACGAACAAATGAAAAAAACAGAAGACAATGCATGAGAAAAGCAATAATCCTTGGATCTGAAAAAATGGTGGGTTCATATGCGGCGGTTATTGTAGACCCACTTACAGAAACAAGTTGGGCGATCAAAGCAGGAAGCAGTTTATACTTCGGTGTTGGAGAAATGGAGAATAATAAATTTGGGTTGGCATCCTCCGACCTTACTGCGATTCTTAAATTCACAAAAATGCTTATTAACCTGCGAGAAAATGAATGTGTTGAATTCCAAAATGACAATTACCATGTTTTTGCATTTAAGAATCTCAAAGTTAAACGCGCCGGACAAGTTGACCTCAATTACAAACCCGGTGACACTATACCAAAGCAAGCTGTTCGTTCCAAATTAAGAGCAGAAGATACAGAGCTTCTACCACCTTTTAAGCATTTTATGGAGCAAGAGATTTATGCAGAAATTGAATCTTCCGGTAAGCTCATCAAGTTATTTAAAGGGGGCTCCAACACTGGAAGAAGAATGCTTGAACTGCTTAAGAAAGAGAAAATTCTAATTGAAAAAGAAAAGTTACATAAAAAAATAACCGAGATTGATGATTTTGAAAAACAACAGAAAATATTTACAGATTTTGCTGAATCTAAAATTGCTGAAGAATTTTATGAAAAGGTAAAACAAAATTATACAGCAATTTATAATGAACTGGTGAAGGAGAATTTTAGGAAGAAATACTTTTTCTCCAGTGATATGAATCTGTTTTTAGAACTTATGAATTCCGAATTTAACAAAAAACGTCTTCTTCTTGCCAAAGCATTGGATTCCATTTCTGAAATGATTGATGTGAACGAATTTAATGAAAGTGTTGAACGTTTTATTTCTATCGTTGAGAATACATGTAAGAATAATCGTAATATTTATACAATAGCCTGCGGAACTTCTTATCATGCTACATTAGTTGCAGCATTATTCTTTAACGAGATTGCAAATATTGAAGTTCTTCCAATTTTACCAGGAAATTTCAGAGGGCAGTATTCAAAAAGTCTTCAAAATAATGATGTGATAATTGGTGTTTCACAAAGTGGTGAGACCAAAGACCTTGTTGATATTATTAATGATATTGAACGTTCTGATCTGGATATTAAGAAAGTTGTTTTGGTGAATAATATGAATTCGACACTGGGTCAAGAAAAAAGTGATGTTTCTATTCCTATTTCATGCGGTCCCGAAATCGCAGTTCCAGCAACAAAAAGTTTCATAAATCAAATTACTTTATTCTATTATCTTGCTGTTAAAGTTGCTGAGATGAAGTTGAATAATATAGAGGATAAGAGTTCGCAAGAATATCACAAATTGAAGAAGATCGTTGATTTCCGCCGAAATTCAATTGATAATATCCCACAATTGATCCAGGAAACCATACAAACAACCAAAGAACAAATTGAATTTGTTTCCGGAAAAATATATATGGAACCTTCAATGCATATACTGGCAACCAAGATAACAGGAGTAGCCAAAGAAGGTGCACTAAAAATTCGGGAAACTGTACTGAATCACACAGAAGGTGGAGAAGCTTCTGAGTTTAAACATGGACCTAATACCATCTTAGGAAAGAACACTGTCTTTGGGATTAAGAATATCAAAGCGATTATAAAACATTATAATAAGATAATCAAAGAAATGGAAGAACTCGCTGAAAAGAGGAATATTTCATATGAGGAGCGAAGAAAGATAACTTTTGCCATAAGTAATTATGTTTTTTCAAGATCTTATCCCTTCAATCTTTCACAAAAAGCATTGAAGCTTTTTAATGAGACAATTGAAGATTATGACTTATTTGAAAATGCCTATAGAAACTATCCGCTTATCTATGTTACTGGACCGGATGAAAGAGATGTAAACCTAACGATTTCACAGATCAATACTCATAAGATCCGAGGTGGTGACACATTCATTATTGCAGAAGAGAATGATAAGCTTTTAGAAAATGCTCATCTGAATCCGCATGATGAAGGATATTACGGATGGGGATATATCATTCTGCCAAAAACAGGTGATTCATTGATGACAACTTTTTCATCTACAATTGTCCTTCAATTGTTAGCACTTAAAATGAGTATAAAGAAAATGGAATATTTGGATAGATTATGTATCAAAGATCATGGTGTTCATCCCGATGTACCTAAGAATGTTTCAAAATCAATAACGGTGGATTAAATTAATTGAAAGTGGAGTATTAATATGCGAATTGGATATGGATATGATGTACATAAATTGGTTAAGAGTAGGAAGTTGATTTTAGGTGGAGTAGGCATCCCTTTTGAGAAAGGATTACTTGGTCACTCCGATGCTGATGTTCTTATTCATGCAGTTATTGATGCCATTTTAGGTGCTCTTGCCAAAGGTGATATTGGTCTTCTTTTCCCCGATACGGATGATGATTACAAAGATATCGATAGTAGAATATTACTAAGAAGAGCTTATGAAATAATGCAGGTAGCTAATTATATAATTGGAAATATGGATGCAACGATCTGTGCTCAACAACCAAAATTGCAAAGCCATATACATCAAATGCGAGAGAACATAGCTTCCGATCTACAAACTGATATTGTAAATATTTCCATTAAAGCTACAACCGAAGAAAATTTGGGAATAACCGGTAAAGGAAAAGGTATCAGCGCTGCATCTGTTGTACTTCTTGAAAAGATATGAAAAAACCTGAACTTCTATTACCAGTTGGAAATACTGAAGCATTTTATGCTGCTGTAGAAGGCGGTGCTGATGCAATTTATCTAGGACTCCGGAATTTCAATGCCCGAAACAGAGCAACAAATTTTACGCTTAACCAACTGCAATCTATTTTAGCTGAATCAAAAAGAACTGAAACTAAAGTATATTTAACGCTTAATACATTGATCAAAAATTCTGAGCTTCCAGCTTTACTTGATGTTCTTTACCAGGTTTCCCAAACTTCTCTTTCATCAATTATAATCCAGGACTGGGGCGTATATTATCTCGTACGAAAATTCTTTCCTAACATCACACTTCATGCCAGTACTCAGATGGCATTCCACAATTCAATCGGAACTGAGTTTGCCAAGCGTAAAAACTTTGAGCGTGTGATCATGGCAAGAGAACTTACATTGGAAGAATTGAGAATAATCAGCCGAAAAAGTAGAATCGAATTAGAAATATTTACACATGGAGCATTGTGTTATTCTTTTTCCGGTTTGTGTCTTTTCAGTAGCTTTTTAGGTGGCATGAGTGCAAATCGGGGTCAATGCAGACAGCCCTGTAGAAGGACATTCAAATCTGGAGAGAAAGAAAATTATTTCTTTAGTTTAAAAGATAACCAGCAAATCGAAATCGTGCCGGAGCTAATGAAGATGGGAATATCATCACTAAAGGTAGAAGGACGAATGAAATCTGCTGAATATGTTAATCGTGTTGCCAAAGCATATCGCATGGTTATTGATGATCCCAATAAAATGCTGCAAGCTAAGCAGCTTCTCTCTTTTGACATGGGAAGAAAGAAAACTTCATATTTTTTGGGCAAGAATGTATCAAACGCCATTACTGAAAATCCATTCATCGGAATTCATATTGGAGAAGTAATTAGAACCAAAGAAACAGAATTTTCTTTCACAACTTCCGAGGAACTCAAACAAAACTATCGGATTCGAGTTCAACCTCAGAATGGTATGGACAGCAAGGCGATCAAGTTAAAAAAAGAGTATGGCTTTACTGAGGTTGTAAGTGGTGGAACAGCTAGTCTGAAATTTGCACAGGAACGTTTTAATAAAGGTGATAAAGTATTTCTAATTGGAGCTCCCACAGAAAAATTCCGCACAAAATTCCAACTAGATGGTAAAAGATTAAATCTTTCTCTTCCAACAAAGAAAAAACAAAATATTCTTAATAGAATTGGTTCTGGAAAGCAACTGCATCGTGACGAATTATTTATTCGAATCAATTCATTACGTTGGTTACGGAAATTGTATTTGGATAAATTCGATCAACTTATCTTGAACTTAACTAAAAGTGAATGGCGGCAACTTGATCTAAATTCACCTTTTATGAGAAAGAATATTCACAAATTCATAATCGAACTTCCAAAGTTTATATCTGAAGATGATGTAATATATTATCATGATCTTTGTTTAAATTTGTCAAGACAAGGTATAAAGAATTTTATGATTAGCCATATTTCGCAAAAGTTGTTATTGCCAATTGGAATTAGGTCTTCTGTAAATGAAAATGTATATATGCTCAATGATGCTGCAATTCAATTTTTAAAGGAAGATAATGCCAGTTTATATATTTACCCATATGAGTTTGATTATGAAAATCTTGTGGTTGGTAAAGATAGAAATGGAATTATACCTCTTTATTTTTACCCTGAGTTATTTCATTCAAGAATGCCGGTTAAGATGGATGAAGCTGATTCAGACGGTTACTCACATTTCAAAGATAGAGATCATACTTTTAGAAAAATTGTTCGTGATGGTATTACAATTGTAATTCCTGAATTACCCGTATCACTTTTTCAGTATAAAGATGATATTCATAAAATAGGTTTCCGTCGGTTTTTAATTGATCTCTCTTATGAGAAACCATCGCAAAATACTTTCAATCGATTACAAAAAAGATATAAATATTCAGAAGCAGAACAACCGGGTTATGGTTTTAATTATAAGTTAGGACTAAGTTAAGTTAAATAAAAAAAGCTCGATCAATTGATCGAG